>JAKFYL010000008.1 GCA_021730845.1 Planctomycetota bacterium
ATCGCGCGGCGCTTGCCCCGCGGCTCTCGGCCCGGCCGCGCACGTTGTCGCGCCCGCAATGGACGCGTGCCGGGCGATAAATGCCCCCGTTGCGCGTGGAACTGCGTTAGGATTGGCTGCGGTGAGCCGGCGGACAGCGCCCTACCTGGGTGCGGCTTTTGAAGCCGCTGGCGATCACTTGACCTGTATCAACTGGTAATCGAGAAACTGCGCGATGGAAAACGACGACGTGTTCAGCCCGGTGCTCGGGCGCAGGCAGATTTTGCGCGGCGCGGGTGCCCTTGGCGTGCTCGGGCTGGGCCTAGGCCAATGGAGGTCCGCACTCGCATTGCCGAGTCGACTTTCGCGCGTCGGGCAAGATGTGGACGGCGTCGATTTCTCGGAATTCGTCTGTGATCCGCGCTTCCAGGGCATGTGCATTCTCACGCCCTCCCTGACCGAAGGGCCGTACTACTTGAACCTCAATCTGGTGCGACAGGACATCACGGAGGGCAAGCCCGGCATCAAGACCAAGCTGCGCATCTTCGTCGTCAAGGCTTCCGATTGTTCGCCCATCCCGAACGCCGCCGTCGACATCTGGCACAACGAAGCCCTGGGACAGTACTCCGGTTTCGCGAACCAAGGCACGCTGGGACAGACCTTTTTGCGTGGGGTGCAGTTCACCGATGCCAACGGCCTGGCCACGTTCGATTCCATCTATCCCGGTTGGTACCAAGGCCGCACGACCCACATCCACCTCAAGGTAAAGCCCGTCGGCGGGGCTGTGCTCACTTCGCAGATGTACTTCGTGCAGTCGATTTCCGATCGGGTCTACAACCGGCCGCCGTACTCGACCCACGGACCGAGCCCAACCAAGAACAACATGGACCCGCTCTTCATCACCGAAACAGTCATGAACCTGATTCAAGTCGCAGACGCGACGCTGCACTTCGAGCTCGTCATCGGAGTCGCCTGAACGCCTACACGCCACCTGGACAGGCCTGCTCCTTGGTGTTGCTCACCTAAGGAGCAGGCTGCTATCTCTCTCCTCCCTCCCATCACAACTCATTTCCGTTCCATGAAAATCTTCACTCCTCTCCGCCTGATTTCGTTGTGCGCTCTCGCCGCGACTCCGGCCTTTTCTCAGGCTACTTTCACCGTCCTGGGCGGCAACGGCACACGCCCCTGGTCCATGTCGCCCGATGGCCAGTGGATCACCGGTTGGGATTTCAACGGCCAGTTCCGTTGGAGTTCGGGCACGGGTTTTGACAGCTTCACCGGCGCGGCCAACGGCTTCCCCGACATCGCCATCGGCGGCCTGCCCGTGGCCGCGACGCTGATCAACGGCGGCAACGAAGAAGCCGGCTACTGGACGCCCACTGGGGTTACCTATTTCGGCGGCATCGGCGGCCAAAGCGGCACTTCGATCAGCTCTTGCTACGGTTGCAGCGACGACGGCAGCGCCGTCGTGGGCCTGGCCTGGGTCAACGCGGGTCAAGCGCACGCATTCCGCTGGACCTCTGGAACAGGCATGGTCGATTTGGGCTCCACGATCTCCAATCGCTCGAGCCGCGCCAATGGCGTGTCGGGCAATGGCCTGGTGGTAGTGGGCTGGGACGAGATGTCCAGCGGCCCGCGGCAAGCCTCGATCTGGCCCAACGCGACTCCCGGTCCGGTGCTCCTTGCACCCGGAGTTCCCGGAGAAGCCTGGGCAGCCACTCCCACCGGCTCGGTTGTCACCGGCATCAATGCGGACACCTGTTTCCGCTGGACGCAAGCCGGTGGACTGGTCAGCTTGGGCAAGCTTCCTGACAGCGTGCCGGCTGACGACGCGACGGGCATGTCCATCAGCGCCGATGGCAACACCATCGTGGGCATCGACGGCAACTCCTTCTTCGGCACGCCTTTCCGGCCCTTCATTTGGCGACCGGGCGCCGGCATGGTGAATCTCAAGGATTTGCTGCTGGCCTTGGGCGCGTCCAACGTAGCTCCCTACGCATTGTCCCAAGCGGTTGAAGTCTCGGACGACGGCCGGACGATTTGCGGCATCTCGGGCGCGCTGCCCTTTGGTCCCTTCGAGGGTTGGGTGGCCAAGCTGCCGGAAGTGGCGCAGAGCTACTGCACGGCCCAGATCAACTCGCTGGGCTGCCTGCCTTCGGTTGGATTCACTGGCACGCCGAGTGCGTCCAGCGGCGCTGGCTTCCACGTCACGGCATCCAACATCCTCGCCGGAGTCAACGGCCTGATGTTCTACAGCACGATCGGCGCGAACAATGCGCCGTTCCTAGGCGGAATCCTGTGCGCGCAGCCGCCGCTGCAACGTCTGCCGATCCAGAATTCGGGCGGCGTAGCCGGCTGCAGCGGATCGTTCGATTCCGATTTCAACGCCTGGGTACCGACCAGCGGCGATGCCGCCTTGGTCGGCGGCGCGACGGTCTGGGCCCAATACTGGAGCCGGGATGCCGCCAGCGCCAGCACGACCAACCTGACGGACGCGTTGCGCTTCACGCTGTGGCCGTGATCGGCCTAGCGCAGCTAGGGATCCGGTGACGGACCCATAGCGGCCTTTTTTTTTCGCGGCCGGCCTCGTTGAAGCGGGAGGCTGGCCGCGCGGCTTTGTGGTCTGCTCCCGCAAGGACCGCGCCCTAGCCGCAGGGATCTAGGTCCATGGCTTCGTCGCCATCGTCCACTTCGGCGAGCTCGGCCGAGCCTAGCGCCTTGGACGAGGACGAATTCCTCGCGAGCGCAGGCTTGGCGCGCGGCCCCGCGGCGGGAACTTGGCGCACGAATCGCTCCAGCAAATCCTCACGGCCTGCAGCGCGCAGTGCTTCGAGCACCAGCTCCCGGTTCTCGGGCGCCTTCCAGCGCACCAGCGCCTTTTGCTGCTTGCGCTCCTTGGCGCTGCGCGGAACGTACAGCTCTTGGCCGGTCTGCGGATCCTTGCCCGCCACGTATTGCACGCAGGCGCGCGTCATCGGAAGCGGAATGAACTCCTGCACTTGCTCGGGCGAGTAGTTGCGCGCCAGCAGGGTCTCGAACAGCTCGATGGCTTGCTTCAGGCCCGTTCCGGGATGCCCGACGATGAAGTAGTTGACCAAGTGCTGGTCTTTGCCCATGGCCGCGCAATCGCGCTTGTACGCCTCTTCGTAGGCCTCATACACCTCGAATCCGGGCTTGTTCATCACGGCGAGCACTTCACGCGAAGCATGCTCGGGCGCGAGCTTCATGCGCCCGCTGGTGTGGTGGCGCAAGAGATCCTCGTGCAGCGGCAGGAGCTGGCCCCTGGTGGCCGCCTTTTGGCTAAAGAGCATGTCGTAGCGCACGCCCGACGACACGAACGCGTGCTTGACCTTGGGCGTCTGGCGCACGAGTGCGAGCAAGCGGCGATAGCCTTCGCTCTGCGAGTCGATGCGCAGCGCCGGACACACGTCGGGGGACAGGCAATCGCGATTCAGACAGGGTTTCCCGGCTTCGAGCAACTTGCAGCCCAGCCCCCACATGTTGGCCGTCGGCCCGCCTACGTCCGTGATCGTGCCGCGGAAATCATGGTGCGCCGCGATCGCGCGCGCCTCGCGCAGGACCGATTCGGCGCTGCGCGATTGGATCGTGCGTCCCTGGTGAAAGGTGATCGAACAAAACGTGCAGTCGGCCATGCATCCGCGGTGCGTGTTCACACCAAAGCGCACCGGCTCCAAGGCCGCCACTCCGCCGGCGGCGTCGTGGTCGGGGTGCCAATCGCGCTCGTACGGCAACTCGTACCAACTGTCGACCTCGGCCTGGCTGGCCGGCTCCAGCGGTGGCCACTGCACGACGAAGCGATCGCCGTGGGCCTGGGCGATCGGGCGCGATTTGGGTTCGTTCTCCTCGCGCACCAGATTGAAGAGTTCGATCAAGAGCTGCGGGTCCTTGGTTAGCTCTTCGTAGGACGGAGCGCGCCGCGCGCGGCCGGGCAGCTGTGCAGCGCGAACCAGTTCCAAGGTATTCCCAAGCCCCGACAAAGGCGCTCCGTTTTGCAAGCGCTTCGTGATCGCTAGAGCGCTGCGCTCGCCCATGCCCCACACGAGCAAGTCGGCCTTGCAGTCGACCAGGATGGAACGCCGAATCTTGTCGTCCCAGTAGTCGTAGTAGGCCAGCCGCCGCGGCCCAGCCTCCAAGCCGCCGACCACGATCGGCACCCCGGGGAAGTGATGTCGCGCCAGCGCCGTGTACGCGATCGTTGCGCGGTTGGGGCGGCTGGGGCTGCCGGGCGGTCGGTACACGTCCTGGCGGCGCTTCTTCTTGGCGGCCGTGTAGTTGGTGACCATTGAGTCGATGGTGCCCGCGGAAATGCCTACCCACAGTTTGGGCGCCGGCAGGCGCGTCCAGCCCGAGCCATCCGGCTGTGCGTCCGGCATGTCCAGCATGCCTACGCGTAGCCCCTGGGCTTCCAGCAAGCGCCCGATCGCGCTGGCACCAAAGGAAGGATGGTCGACGTAGGCATCCCCCGTCACGAGCAACACGTCGAGCTCGCTCCATCCACGCAGCGCCATGTGCGCGCGCGTGCGCGGCAAGAAACGTTTGCTGCGCTCTTCGCTGCGCGCGGCGCCTACTTGGTCCATTGCTGGATCCAGGCCAGCACCGTGTCGTGCCAGAGTTTGCTGTTTTGGGGTTTCAGGACCCAGTGATTCTCGTCGGGGAAATGCAGGAACTTCGACGGGATGCCGCGCCGCTGCAAGGCGGTGAAGGTGCTCATGCCTTGGGTGTCGACCACGCGGAAATCCTTGGCCCCGTGGATCACCAGCATGGGTGTCTTCCATTTGCTGACGTGATCGATGGGATTGTGCGTGCCGTAGCTGGAGCTCGGCTCCCAAGGCGGCCCGTGGTGCTCCCACTCGGGGAACCACAGTTCCTCGGTGTCGTAGTAGGCCATGCGTTCGTCCAGATTGCCGTCGTGATTGACCAGGCAACGGAAGCGATCGGTTTGGCCTGCGATCCAGTTGATCATGTAGCCGCCGTAGGAAGCGCCCAAGGCCGCGACGCGCGAGCCATCGAGGAACGGATAGGTCGCCAGGGCGTGATCGAGCCCTTTCATCAGGTCCTCATAGGGCGCCCCGCCCCAATCGCCGCGGATCGCGTCGGTGAACGCTTGGCCGTAACCGGTCGAGCCGTGGAAGTCGATCATGATCGCCGCGAATCCTGCGCCGGCATAGGCCTGGGGATTCCAGCGATAGTGGAAATGGTCGCCAAAGCTGCCTTGGGGACCGCCGTGGATCAGGAAGGCCACCGGGTAGCGCTTGGTGTGGTCGAATTGCGCCGGGCGCACCAAGAATCCGTGGACCTTGTCGCCGTGGGCCCCGGTGAAGGAAAACTGCTCGTATTCACCCATGCGCGCGTTTTTCACTCGCTCGCGGTTGATTTGGGTCAAGGCGCGCGGCGTGTCACTGCCGTCGGCCAGCACGAGCAGCTCCGCGGGCGCGTGCAACGTGTCGTGCAAAAACGCGATGCCGCCTTGGACGGGAGTCGGAGCCGCGCAGCTGCCGCGAGCTACCAGTCGGTCGACTGTTCCGGTGCCGAGTTGCAGCGCGAACAGGCTGTGGTGGCCCAAATCGTCGGCGGTCGTCAGCAAGCGCCGAGAATCCAGGCTCCAGGTCAAGCCGCCCGGCGAACGATCCCAGTCCGGCGCGAGCGCACGTTTGGCGCCTGTGGCGCGCTCGAGCAGCATGACCTGCTGGCGGTCGGCCTCGTAACCCGCTCGCGGCATGGCCAGCCAAGCCAGCCACTTTCCGTCAGGCGAGAAGGCCGGCGAGTTGTCGAAGGCCGGGTTGTCCGCGGTCAAGCAACGCGGCGCTACGGTCGGTGCCTCGGTCGAAACACCCCACAGGTCCACGTTGGTGGACCAGGCGGAGTCCTTTTGGAAAAGTTTGGCCGCAAACACGAGTTCCTTGCCGTCGGGAGCCAGGCTCACCTCTTCCATGCCGCCGAAGGGTTTGGTGGGGCAATCGGCCTCCATGCCGCGCATCAAGTCGCGCGCCCCGTTTTCCTTGGACCATACGAACAGGTGGCTGCGCTTGTGGTCCTCCCAGGTGTCCCAATGCCGGAAGAGCAGATTCTCATACAGCCGCGCTTGCACCGGACTGGCTGCGAGCTGCCGGTCCAGTTCCGCGGTTTCTTCGAGCGTTGCTAGCCCTGGATACACATCCAAGGCGAGCACCAATTGTTGCCCCTTGGGGAAGGGCAAGAAACCTCCCACATCGACAGGCAACTTCGTGAGCTGCTCGGGCGAGCTGCCGTCGAGCGCCGCGCGCCACACCTGAGACGAGCCCGAGCGCGTCGAAAGGAACAGGATGTGCTTGCCGTCCGCTGAAAAACGCGGGCTCGAGTCGTTTTCGGGTGCCTTGGTGACTTGACGCAGGGCCCCGCTTTGCACGTCCACCGTCCAAACGTCGGTGCGCCCGCCGTTTTTTTGCATGTCCGTGGTGCGCAGCGTGAAAACCAGTGTTTGGCCGTCCGCAGATGCTTGTGGCTCGGACAGTCGCTGCATGGCAAGCATGTCCAGAATCCCGAAGTTGTGCGGGTCCACGGAAGCCAGGCCCGCGTCCATGGGCGCGCCGGCTTGGGATCTAGCGCCGAGCTCTGCACCAGTGGATGCCTGATCCTTTGCGCCCGATTGGCACGCAGCCAAGGCGCACAGGAAAAGGAAGCTGGTAGCGGGGAGTGGATTCGTGCGCAACATGATCAAGGGACGTGAAAGGCGCTAGCGGCCAAAGGGGAGAGAGGGAATGGGGGCCCCATGATAGCCCGTGAGGAAGCCCAAAGGGGTGCACCCTTGGTGCAGCTGCTACCTTGGCCGGCCATGCGCCGCGTGGCCAACCCGCCCAATCCGTGGTCTTCGCGCGAGGTCGAGTGGCTCGAGCCGCCCCCGATCGTGCAGCTAGAGGTCTACGAGGAGCAAGCGCGCTCGATCTTGGCCCAAAACGACTCGCCGGACGTGCCGTTCCGCTTTTCGGTCAACCCCTACCGCGGTTGTCAGCACGCCTGTGCGTATTGCTATGCGCGCGCGACCCACTCCTACCTGGGTCTTGGCGCCGGTACCGATTTCGATTCCAAGATCGTGGTCAAGCGCAACGCGCCGGAGCTTCTGGCGCAGGAACTGCGGCGCAAGCGCCAACCCATCGACTGGATCGCCTTCTCCGGCGTGACGGATTGCTACCAGCCTCTGGAAGCGTCGTACCAACTGACGCGGCGCTGTTTGGAGGTGTGCCTGGAGCGCAACCAGTCGATCGGCATCGTCACCAAGAGCGCCCTCGTGCGGCGCGATGCAGCCTTGCTCGGACAGCTCGCCAGGCGCGCCAGCGTGCGCGTGTTCGTCTCGATTCCATTTTGGGATTCGGACATGTGTCGCGCCATCGAGCCGTGGGCGCCGACGCCCAAGACGCGCATCCAGACGCTGCAGGCCTTGGCGGAGGCGGGCGTCGAAACGGGCGTGGCCTTCGCGCCCATGATCCCCGGGCTGAACGACAGCCAAATCAACGACGTCTTGCGCGCCGCGCGCGCGGCCGGGGCCCAGTTCGCTTTCATGATCCCGCTGCGCCTTTCGCCCCAAGTGCGCGAGGTGTTCGAAGAACGCCTGCGGGAAGCCTATCCAGGGCGTGCGAACAAAGTGCTGTCCGCACTGGCCCAGATTCGCGGCGGCCAGTCGAACCAAACGAACTTCGGCGAGCGCATGCGCGGCAGCGGGCCGCGCTGGCAAGCCGTTCAAGATCTATTCGCGCTCGAATGCCGGCGCTTGGGGCTCAACTCCGCGGTCGAATCCAAGCAGCAGCCAGTCGAGCCCCTGGCTCCCGCGCCTCGCCAGGGCGAGCAGCAACATGTGCTGTTCTAGCAGTCCGTGCAGCAAGAGCCCTCGATTTGCGCTAGGAATCGCGAATTCCGGACTGAATGTTCGCAATCGGCCCAGGTTTCACCTAGGATGCCGGCTTCCTAGTTGAGTCCTGGCGATGCCAGTGGCTCCGGCGCTACGACAGGATTCCCCCCACGGATGGTGGGGATTGGCGCCCACGATTCGATCGAGCCCCGCTTCTGTTGTCTGGGTCCAGATCCCTTCCGTCGAGCCTTGCCCCATGGGCGGCTGGACGAACCCTAGAGCAACCCTATCAACAAGCTTTCGCGTTCTATTTCTTCTCCCGACTCCTTCGAACTTCTTGCCCTCGGCCCCGAACTCCAGCGCAGCATCCAGGCTGCCGGATACACCAGCCCGCGGCCCATCCAAGCCCAAGCCATTCCAGCGATCCTGGCCGGCAAGGACGTACTCGGCCTGGCGCAAACCGGCACCGGCAAGACGGCGGCCTTCGTGCTGCCGATCTTGCAGCGACTCTCGACCGGCCCACGCGGCGCCGTGCGCGCGCTGGTGCTGGCGCCCACGCGCGAACTGGCCAGCCAAATCCACAACGAGATCGGCACCTTGGCGCGCTTTTCCGGCGCGCGATCGACCACGATCTTCGGCGGAGTTTCGGCGCAAGCCCAAATCCGCGCTCTGCGCGATCGTCCCGACATCGTAGTCGCTTGCCCCGGGCGACTGCTGGATCTGTGGCAGTCCAAGGACGTGCGCCTGGACAAAGTCGAAGTGCTCGTACTCGACGAAGCCGACCACATGTTCGACATGGGCTTCTTGCCGACGGTGAAGCGCATCTTGGCGGCATTGCCCAAGCGCCGACAGAACTTGATGTTCTCGGCCACCATGCCCGACGAGATCCGAGGACTGGCGAGCCACGTACTCGACCACCCGCACGTGATCGAATTGGCGCATTCTCAGCCCCTGGAAACCATCGAACACGCGCTGTACACGGTCGATGAGACGCGCAAGACGGACCTGCTGTGCCACGTCCTTGGAGAAAGCGATTTCTCCAGCGCTATCGTGTTCCTGCGCACCAAGCACCGCGCCAAGCGCCTGGCGCAGCGCCTGGACGACCTGGGTTATTCCGCCGTGGCCTTGCAGGGCAACATGAGCCAATCGCAGCGCGAGCGAGCCATGGGCGGATTCCGGTCCGGACGCTTCAACGTCCTGGTGGCTACGGACATCGCCGCGCGCGGCATCGATGTCGAAGGCGTTTCCCACGTCATCAACTACGACCTGCCCGGAACTCCCGAGGCGTACACCCACCGCATCGGCCGCACGGGCCGCAGCGAGCGGCTGGGCAAGGCGCGCACCTTCGTCACCGGCGCGGACCACGACGGCATTCGCGCCATCGAACGCAAACTCGGTGCACCGATCCCGCGGCTGACGGCGGCCGGACTGGACTCGCGGCCGCCCAGCCCTCGACGGCGCCCCGCGCAGCGAGGCCCAGAGCCGCGCGGCCCCGCGCAGCGTGACCCCGGGCGCGCCCACACGGCGCGCGCTCGACAAGCCGGCGGCCCGGTGCACAGCCACGTCTCGCGCCAACCGCGCGCTCACGCGGCGGACGAGAACTTCGGAGAAGGCGTGCTCGAACACCGCCCAGCACGCGCGGAATCACCTGTCCAGCACACGCGATCCGAACCCGCGCCGCGCCGCGTCCACGCGGAACCCTCGCACCATCGCGCACAGCAGCGCCCGGAACGCGGCGCGCCGCAATCCACGCGGCGCGAACACGGCACGGGCGGGGCGCATGCCAGGCCCCACGCAGCGCCGGCGCGAGGCCAGCGTTCTGCTGGCGGGCACGCGCGCACGGACAAGGGCGCGCGCAAGTCCTCCCGGCGCTCGCGCCGCTAATTCGTTCGACGGACACCGGGCGCTTCGTGACCGGTGTGTTCGGCCCATTGTGTGTAGCTGCCGTGGAACACCAGGGGGCGGGCAGCGACTCCCTCCCCGCCGCCGGAAAGATCGAGCACTCGATTCGCCAATCCGCGCAAGAACGTGCGGTCATGGGACACGAACAACATCGTGCCCTCGAAGCGCTCGAGCGTGGCGATCAACATGCGCTTGGTAGCCAGGTCCAGGTGGTTGGTCGGTTCGTCGAGCACCAAGAAGTTGGGCGCATCGAACAGCATTTGAGCCAACACCAGACGCGAGCGCTCGCCGCCCGACAAGACCCGAATGGGTTTGTCGATTTCGTCGCCTGGAAAGTCGAAGGCCCCCAGCAAGCTGCGCTTGGCGGGCGTGGTGGCGCTGGGATAGGCGGAGTCGATTTGCTGCCACACGGTGAGCGACTCGTCCAAGATCTCCAGCGCCGATTGCGCGAAGTACCCAAGCTTCAAGCTGGCCCCCAAGCGCACCTGCCCGGCATCGGGGCTGATCACGCCAGCGACCAGCTTGAGCAGCGTGGTCTTCCCGGCTCCATTGACCCCCATCACGCACCAGCGCTCCCCGCGCTTGATCTCGAAATCCAGGTCCGCGTGGATCGTGCGCGCGCCGTAGCGCTTGCTCACGCCCGACAAGGTGGCCACGTCGTTGCCTGAACGCGGCGGCTGGCGAAACTCGAATGGCACGAGCTCGCGCTGCTTGGGCGGCTCGAGCTTTTCGATCTTGTCCAGCTTCTTGATGCGCGATTGAACCTGCGCCGCCTTGGCCACGTGGCGCTCGAAGCGCTCGATGAAGCGCTCCTCCTTCTTGAGCATCGCTTGCTGACGCACGAACGCGGCCGCGTTCTGGGCTGCGCGCACTTCCTTGGCACGTTCGTAATCGGCGTAGTTGCCGGTGTTGCTCTGCAATGCCCCCGCATCGATGTCGACGATGCGCGAAACGATGCGATCGAGGAAATCGCGGTCGTGCGAAGTCATCAGGATGGCCGCGGGGCTGGCTTTCAAGTACTCCTCGAGCCACAGAATCGACTCGATGTCGAGGTGGTTGGTCGGTTCGTCGAGAAGCAAGACCTGCGGCGCGCTGATCAGCACCTGCGCGATGGCCACGCGCATGCGCCAGCCGCCGGACAGGGCCGACATTGGCCCTTGGATTTGGGCTTCGTCGAAACCTAGACCATTGAGCACCACCAGCGCACGCGAGTTCAATTCGTAGCCGCCCAGCTGCTGGTATTCGCCTTGGACTTGTCCGAAGCGCTCGAGCAGGGCGTCCAATTGGTCTGCTTGGCTGGGGTCCGCCAAGGCCGCTTCCAATCGGCTGAGCTCCACGTGCAACTTGCCTAGGTGCCCTGCACCCGCGATCGCCTCCTCGAGCACGTGGCGAGCGCTGGCTTCGCCGGCGTGCTGCCGGAAATATCCCACGCTCCATTGCTTGGGAACGGACACTTCCCCATCGTCGGGGCGCTCTTCCCCGACGAGCAGACGAAAGATGGTCGACTTGCCCGCGCCGTTGGGACCGACCAGGCCGACTTTCTCGCCAGGGTTGAGCTGGAACGAAGCTTCGGCGAGCACGACCTGCCGGCCGTAGAACTTGGAAACGCTTTGGAGCGCAATCATGCTCGCCCAAGATTCGAAGAAGCGCCGCTTGGATGCAAGCAGCGGCTAGCGGAGCACGTCTTTAGGCAATGGACGAGAGCACCGGCACGGGCTGGACTAGGCGCCGCGAGGCGGCGCGCTATTCGTTGCCAGGGCCGATGGTAAAACCGCCGCGGCCGGCAAAGTCGGCGAAACGACTCATGACCTTGCGCCGGTGTCCCGTCAAGCCATCGGCGAAGACGGACGCGCGCGAAGGAATGGGCGAGGGGCCTTGTCCGGAGTTCGCGGCTGGTGCGGTCCCTAGCGCACGGGGTGTGCTGGAGGCAGCCGGTACAACGGGCGTCGCCGTTGCCACGGCCACCGCGGACCCGGTCGTCGCGCCCGCGCTGCCGTCGGGAATGTGCCCGAGCGCGCGCAGCACGGCATCGGCGAGCTGGCGCGCATCGCCGCGCTCCACGTGTTGCGACTCGACGGAGAAGTAATCGCGGCTCAGGTTCAGCGCCTTGGACATGACGCTGGGCATGGTGCGGCGGCGAGCAGCCTGGGCGGTCTTCGTGCCCGCCGGCGTCCAGCCGTACAAACAGGCCAGCTCCAGGGCGGATTCCCACAGGTCTCCGTTCATCTGGAGCTCCACTCCGTCGTCTCGCGTCAGCCGGTACATCGATTGCCATCCTAGCGACCGGCCGGGCCCAGCCGGCTCCAAATCGCAGGAAACGGCCGCAAAGGGGACTTGGGGGCCTTACTTGTGGGTGATGAACTTGCCGATCCAGGTGATCTTTTCCTGCGCCTTTGGGGGCAGTTGGCGAGCGCCAAGCTGGACCGGTGAGTCCAGCCCACCGGGCCAGAGATATCCGATCAGCGCAACGACGCGCGGATTGAACAAGGCAAGCAGCAGATCGTTGGCAGTCACGTCCCCCATCAGCTCGGGGGGCAGTCCCAATTGCACGTAATCGGGCGGCCAAAGCGTGTCGGGAACGAGCACAAGCCGTTGCTCGGGGCGCGTGAGCTTGGCCTCGAGCGCCGCCAGGTTCGCCAAGAACATCGCATCTTGACCGGGATCGACGGTGCCGTACTGGTCGAATCCAACCCAGTCAATCGACTGCGGCAAGACCAAGCGCTCCACGGAGTGACGCTCAGATTTCAAGGTGTAGATTACCCTGTGAATGGGGCGCTGCTTCGGTACGAGAAGGCTCTGTCGTTGATAGGGGTTGAGTCAGCCGAATTGAGGAATCGGAGCGTGAAATTATCGATCCTCCCGTAGCCCATTGCAACGCAATCGACGCGTTGATCCAGGCACTAGCAGGGCCAAGGACGCAGGCGCTCCGGCGCTATCCGCCTGGATGAAGTAGGCCCAGGACAATCCTGCAGTTGGTCAGGAGTGGGTAACGACACCTCGACATACCGACATCGCAGCATGAACCGGCTCGGAGCGGAGCGCCGGCTCGACCCTCGAGGCGAAGGACCTCCATGCGTTCGACCTCGCGGACGGGGAATCGCTACTTTCCGGCAAGCGGGTAGAATCTTTGGCAGGGGCGTGCGCCGATGCTCGCGCCTCCCCCGGCCCGAATGCTGCAATTCGGGAAGCCCCCGTCCCGACGCAGCAAGGACGGATCGCGCACCTTTCGATTCGCCGCCATGGTTTCTTCCCCCTCGCTCAAGCGCCGCTGGTCGATCCGGCTTGCCGTGGTTGTCGCCGCGCTACTTGCGGCGCTGGTGGCGGCCGAACTGGGTGTGCGCGCCTGGCGGGCGGTCCAAGGCCGCGCGTATTCCCCATCCGCCATGAAAGCGCAAGGCGAGAGCCTGCTGCAGCCGATGCTCGGCAACGCGGTCGCCGTGGGCGAGCATACCGAACTGCGCTTGGAGCGCGATGCAACCATCTCGCACCCCTACTATGGCTGGGAGGAGGACGTGCACCAGTACCGCTGGATCGACTGGCAGCTTGGCGAAGCTCGCGTCCAACCTCTCGCGCGTTTTCGTGTCGCGCTGGTCGGAGGATCCGTGGCGGCAGGCTTTGGCACCTACTGCACCGAGACGTTTGAAACACGCGTCGCAGCCTCGCAACCCGCGCTTGGCAAGCCGGTTGCGCTGTCAAATCATGCGCACGGCGGCTTCAAGCAGCCGCAGCAGCTCAACGTCGTCACGTTCTTGCTCAGTCTGGGATATCGGCCCGACCTCGTGATCAATCTCGATGGGTTCAACGAATTGGCCTTGGGCCTGCAGAACTGGGAGGCCGGCACCTGCGAGGTGTTCCCCGCGAAGTTCGCCTGGGCGCCGTTTGGAAGCTCGCGCGTCGGCGACCGTGAGTACCTAGCGTTCGCCGCTTCGATGTCCGGTTTGACAACTCGCGCCTCGGACCTTCTTTATGGCGTCGTGGCCGCGGGCGCGCACAGGAGCGCGCTAGTAGGCGAATTGACCTTGCAACGCTTGCGAAGCCTACGCGCAGCGTGGCAGAACGACTGGGACGGCATCCACGCCTACCTTGCCGAAAGCGAAGGCAACGAAGCATGGCGTGGTCCCAAGCCGGCAACCAGCGAAGCGGAATCCCTGCGTCGCTGCGTCGAGAACTGGCGCGACAGCTCCATCACTTTGGACGCGGCGTGCCGAGCCCACGGCATTGCCTATCTGCACGCGTTGCAGCCCACGATGCACGACCGCGGATCGAAACCCGTTCACCCCGACGAAAAGGACCTGGACGAAGTGGGCGAAGTCTGGCGGCGCGCGGTCGAGCAGGGCTACCCCTTGCTGCGTCAGGAGGCTCGAGAGCTCCAGCGCCGCGGAGTTCGATTCCTGGACCTCACGGATTGCTTCCAGGACCGGTCTGACCCCCTGTACGAGGACGGACTGCATTTCGGCCAGCAAGGCCACGAGCTACTGGCCGAACGTATGGCTCCGGTCGTGGCGGAAATCCTGTACGAGCGACTGTCCCCTTCCGAGGAGCGCTAAGATCCCACGCGCTGCGAGCCTTTGAGTGGCGGTCAGGTCGCCACAGCGGGTCGACCACCGGTTGGAAGTGGTAGCGCGGGCAGGATTTGAACCTGCGACCTCCGGGTTATGAGCCCGACGAGCTGCCAGACTGCTCCACCGCGCGACACTTCGAACGCCAGGGATCCTAGCGACAGACGTGGCGCGGTTCAACCCCGGCTTGTCCACCCCCCACGGCAAGTGGTCGAGAATGCGCCAGCAAGCCAGCGCCATTCCACTGAATCGAAGCTCCGGCCGTCCCGGTCACAGGCGGCCCCTGACCCAATGGCCCTGGCTGGCTTTGAGCACTTGTTTGGCCACTTCCGCCACATCCAGTTTGTCGGTGGCGATCCGCGCGGTTGCGCAATCTTGGTACAGCTTGAGGCGCGCGGCCCGCAGTTCGCCGATTTCGTCTAGGGCCGAGGTCCCTAGCAACGCCGGACGCGGCCACGGGTCCGCGCGCATGCGCGCAGCCAACACGTCTGGCTGGGCATCCAACCACACGCAATAGGAATCCTCGCGCAGCAATTTCCGTGCGGCCTTCGATTCCACCGCTCCCCCACCCGTCGCGATCACGCACGGTTCTTTCGTTTGCATGAGCCGCGCCAGTACGCGCGCTTCGAGTTTTCGAAACTCAGCCAGGCCCATTCGCTCGATCACGTCCGCGGCCGTCTTCTCGCCCGCTTCGCGTGCGATTTCTTGGTCGCTGTCGAACCACGCCACGCGCGTACTTTGCGCCAGCGCCTTACCCACGCTGCTCTTGCCCGCGCAACGCGGGCCCACCAATGTCAAGATGTGATGCGTTTTCGGTCCGGGCGCGGACATACTCTCAACGCTTCTGGGCCGTGAGGGCATTCTCGAAGGCCGCGCGCAGCACCGCATCGCTGGGGCTGGTGTTCGTGAACCATTGGAATTGGTGCGTGGCTTGGCGCACGAACCACTCCGCGCCCGGGACCGCGGTGCAGCCGAGCTTGGTGGCCGCCAGCAAGAGCTGCGTGCGCACCGGGCGGTAGACGCTGTCGATCACCAGCGTGCGGGGCAGGATCCACTCCGGCGGAATGACACATTCCATGGCGCCTTGGCTGGTCTCCATGTCCGATCCGACCGGCGTCGCTTGAACCAGAATCTCGTACGGGTGTTCGCGCAGCTTGGCCCACTCGATGGGCGTCGCGCGAAGTTCCTTGGCCAGGGCGCGCGCTGCTTCCATGCGGCGCGCGGCCACGCTGACCTCTGCGCCCAGTTCCGAAAGGGCCCAGGCGGCAGCGCGCGCTGCGCCGCCCGCTCCCAAAATTAGTGCTTTGGAGCCGGCGAGCAGCGGACCGCCGCCCAGGCCTACGCGTTGCTGCTTTTGCAAGTGGAACGGCCACACGCGCTCGAGCACTTCCTTGACAGCCAAGGCGTCGCTGTTGAACGCGCGCCAACCCTTGCCGTCGCGCACCAGCGTGTTGGCCGCCCCGGACTTCTCGCAGAAGCTGTCGCGCGCCTTGGCGAGCTCGCTGGCCATTTGCTTGTGCGGCGCCGTGACCGCCAAACCGCGAAAGCACGCATCGTCCATGAGTTCCAGGCAGGCCTGGAAGTCCCCCGTCTGCAGCGCGACGAATACTGCGTCGAGTTGCGCGGTTTTGAGCGCCATGCCGTGCACGTGGGGCGAGAACGATCCCAGCACGCTCTTGCCAACCACGGCGAAGACCGCCGTCCCGGGGTGCACGCCGCTGGGCGGCAGCAGCCCGCGCAGATCGTTGACTCGCAGTTGCCCGGGCGCGGTAAGCGGCGCGCTGGGCTCCGAAAGCATCGTCGCCGGCGCGGCGTAAGTGAACGCCGAACCGAACATGGGGCAAAGGGCGCGCGTGAATTGCCCAGCCTCGCCGGCACAGAAAGCGATCATTCCGCCGCGTGCCCCGCGCAGGTAGCGCAGCAAGCGCAGGCCATCGGCGGCGTCGTGCGCCAGCGTGACCAGCTTGATCAAATCGCCTTCGCCCAAGACGGCGCGCACTTCTTCCTCGAAGGTCGCCAAGTCCTTGGGCGTGCCGGAAAAGTCGTGGCGCGAAACGATGCGGTGGCAGCGCGGGTTCTCCAGCTCGCCCAGCTCCAGCGCCAAGGACCAGTCCACGTCGACGAAGGCGCAGCCCGCGCGCGCGGCGGTTTGCAAGATGGCGCAATGTTCGTCCACGCTGCCGGCGAACGCGCCTTGGCTTTCCGTCCCGTGAACGCTGACGATGACGGGCTTCTTGGCGGCCTGCACGAAACTGCGCAGTCGCTCTTCCCCGGGATCGCCGATCAGGTCCAGTCGCAACTCGACGATGTCGGCCAGCGGCAATTGGCGCAGCGCGGCGCGCGCTAGTGCGTCGAAATCGGGCCCGAGGTGAGAAACGACGATCGCCATGGGCGGCTCAGCCTAGCCTAGAAGCCCGCTCGCCGGCGCTATGGACGGGCCCAGCGGCTTGGTTTTCTAGGCGTCGGAAGCGGCCAGGTGCAAGCGCTCGAGCAGTCTCTTGCGCGTCGTGGGGCTTCGAATCAGCTCTTCCTTGCGCGCCTTGGCCAGGCGCTTGATGCGGTGCTCGACCCTGGAGGCCAAACTGCGCGTGCCAACTCGGCAGCGAAACACGATTGCTTGCAGCGCCCGCCCACGCGTGAACTTGGCGCCTTGGCCGCGGGCGTGGGCCGAAAAGCGCCGCGCCACATCGGTCGAAATGCCGGTGTACAGCGTGCCGTCCCGCGTGCGGATCAGGTAGACGAACCAGGGACGTGCACGTGCGCGGGTCAAGCGCTAGAGAGCCTATCCGCTGGCGGACCTGCCGCGTAGCACTCTCAGTCGCGGTTCACGGCGGCCTCTTCGCCGCCACCCATGATCCGGCGTTCGAGCACGGCACCGTTGCCCAAGTACGTTTGCTCGCGCGTCGTTTCGTCGACGATCACCATGGCTCCTTTGGCGGCCATGACTTCGCTGGGAACCGTCATCAAGGAGCACTGCGAGGGGCTCAATCCCTCGCGCAGGTACTCGAATTCCATGTGCAAGATCGCGCCGCGCTGCACTTGCAGGTTGCCCTGCTCGACCATGCGCTCGCCCTGGAAGGTCACCAGGCGCGTAGCCTCGAAAACCACGCTGGAGGGATTCTCCGGCTTGGAAAGCTCCAGTCCCACCAGAGTGAGATCCGCGTCGACGCGCAGCGCGAGCGTCCAGACTTCGGAACCTGCCGACATGGTCAGCCCATAGACCGTTTCGCCGGCGACAGTCGTCGAGGGCACCGCGCTAGTCAGCGTGTAGGACTCCAGGTCCTTGCTTAGCCACTGGTCGCCGAGCATGAGGCCGCAGTTCAAGGCCCCCATGCGAATGGCAGGCTGCAACCCGTCTTGCAGCACGCCGTGCCAAAATTGGTTGTCCTTCTTGTCCGGTCCCACGCGCAGCGTGCGCTCGCCGTCGAACAGGGCGATCGCCGGGCGCTCGGAGGCCAGGACGCTAGCGATCGACTTGGGATCGGCCTTGGGCGCGAAGGCCAATAGATCCGCACCCGGTAAACTCCGGCGGGTCCATTTTTCGAACGTGCCGGACTGCTCGAAGGTGCCGCTGCAGGCGTGGAGCAGGTCGTTGTCATCGGCGCGGATCTGGCGCTCGAGGAAACGCACGGATCCTTGCCGCACCAGCGCTTCGCGCCGGGCTTGCACGACCAGGAACTGAGCGTATTGCTCACGCGCTTGTACCGAAACGGTGCCCGACTCCTGGGCGAGGGGGGGCGACACGAGGCTCAAGGACACAAAGCACACAGATTGCAGGAATTGCATAGCAAACCTGCATCGACGATCTTGCTTCCCGGCCTTGATTCCGGCCCGGAGAGTTACTGGGAACAAACGCGAAAAATCTTCGCCCCTGGGCCGTCCTGCGTCACTCCCAGGCTTCTTCCTGTGGCTGGTTTTGCCCCGGGGTTGCCTCGCTGCCTTGTACGGCCTGGTCCCGCTCGCGCCAGTACGCTTCCACCACCAAGCGCTGGATCAGGTCGCGCCCATGCTGGTGGATGGGGTGCGCGATGTCGGTGTACAGCCGCTCGAGGGAGCGCGCATCCTCCGGCGGGCGATCCGCGGCGCGCCTAGCATCGAGGCGCCCGCCGCAGTCGTTGCAAAAGCGCGAACGCGCCTGATTCTTGTAGGCGCAGCGCGGGCAGCGCTCCATGGCTTTGCGACTGGGCATGGCCACGAACAAGCCCTTGGGACCGTCGATCACCTTGAGGTCGCGCACCACCATGCAATCGTCGATGGTGATGTTGGCGAAAGCCAAGAGCTTGTCGCCGGGTTGGTCGACGAGCTTGATGTGCACTTCGGTAATGTTCATGGGCGGGTTGGGAAGGCCGGCCTCTTGGGCTCGCTCCCAGGCAAGTGGCGCGTGCGCGTGTCGATCTCGCTTTAGATCCAGTGCCAGCGCACTCCGTGCCTGGCGGGGCGCGCCAAGCGCTGGGCACGCCAGTCCAGTCCGGCAGCTTTGGCAGCTCGTCCGACTTGCTCCAAGTCCGCGCGGGCCGCGTTGGGGTCCTGGTACAACCCGAAAAAGCTCGAACCGCTGCCCGATAGGCGCCAATGATGCAAGTTGCCCTGGTCCAGCAGCGCGCGCCAGCGTCCCAACTCGGGAACGACCGCGAAGGCCGCGGTTTCCAGATCGTTGAACAGCGCCTGGCGCGCGGAATAGAGGGGTTGGTCGAGCAAACTGGCAGCGACCCTAGTTTCCGGGGCGTCCGTGCTCAAGCGTGTAGCCGCCATGGTTCGACGCGCAGCGTACACCGCTGCGGTGAGTGCTTGGACCGAAGGCACCACTACAGCGATCCACCACTCGTGAGCGCTCGGCTCCAAGGCCTGCACCAACTCTCCGCGACCTGTGCAGCGCGCGAGGCCTGTTTCAGCGGCCTGGGCGAAGAAGACGCAATCCGATCCCAAACTCGCCAAGGCCTGTGCCGCGCGCTCGAGCGATTGGCCGCTGACGCGTGGACTCGCGCCCAGAGAATCCAGCAGCGCCTGGCAGCCAAGAAAACTGGCCGCCGCGTCCGAACTGCCCCCGCCCAGCCCCGCACCCGAGGGTAGGTGCTTGCGAAGGTGCATTTGGATTCCCAAGTCCTTGGGGCCCGGTCCAGCGCAATCCTCCTTGGCGCGCGCGGCCGCGCGCCAAGCCAAATTGCCGTCCCCGGCAGGCACTTCCCCGGCGTACGCGCCATCGACCGCAAACCCCAAACCGGGAGCCGCGCGAAAACCAAGCCACAGTTCGTCGCACCAATCGATCGCGAGCATCGACGTGTCGAGCTCGTGGAATCCGTCCGGCCGCAGCCCCACGACGCGCAGCTGCAAATTGACCTTGGCCGGTGCCAGGACGTGCAGACGCGCGCTAGGCAAAGGGATCTCGTGCATCTTTTGGCTTGCCGCCGGCGCCGTCCAGCCGCAGGTTGTCGATCAATCGCACGGCCCCCGAGCGTGCCGCAATCAAGGCCACGGCGCGTTGCAGCTTTCGGCGCGGCGCCTGGGCGCTCCAACGCTCTGGATCGCGCACCTGGGCGTACTCCACAGCCAGGTCCGAGCGCTCCAATACGCGCAGCATGCGCGCCGACAAGGCCGCCGGCTCGCGCTCCCCTTGGCGCCAGGCGCGGCGCGACGCAAGCAAGGCGGCGTAGATGGCGCGCGCTTCCTTTTTCTCCGCCGCACTGAGCAAAGCGTTGCGCGAGGAACGCGCCAGTCCGGAAGGCTCGCGATCCGTGTCGCACACAACGATTTCTGGAAAGCCCAGCTCGCGCGCCAAGTCGCTCACGACCAAAGTTTGCTGGAAGTCCTTGGCGCCAAAGTAGGCCTTGCTGGGCCTGGTCAGCTCGAACAGGCGCGCCACGATGGTGGCCACGCCGCGAAAGTGTCCGGGGCGATACTGGCCCTCGAGTCCCCGGGCTGCGCGGCTAGGTTCGCGCCATGGGATGCGGCGCACATCGCCGCGCGAGCCGGGAAAGAAGCCGGCCAAGGTGCCGGTAAAGGCCATGTCGCAACCGCTGTCTGCGAGCATGGCGGCGTCGGCTTCGAAGTTGCGCGGATAGCGCCGGTAGTCGCGCGGGTCGTTGAATTGCAGCGGATTGACGAACACCGACACGACCACTTTGTCGCACTCCGCGCGCGCGCGCGACACCAGGGAAAGGTGGCCGCGGTGCAGCGCGCCCATGGTCGGTATCAGCGCCAGCGATTGCCCCTTGGCATGCGCGTTCGAGCACCAGCGGCTGGCGGCCGCCGGATTTCGGCACAGCTGGATGACACGCCTTTGACGAGCACTCACGCTTCTACGGGGGGCTGGCTGGCTTGCAGTTCTCTCAGACGCTGGCGCACGGTCCGCCGGCACAGTGGAAGCTGCAACTCGGGCGCAATTTCCGCCAGCGGGCCCAGCACGAACGTGCGCTCTTCCATGCGCGGATGGGGTAGGCACAAACCGGGGCTCGCGAGCACCAGATCGCCGTACAAAAGCAGGTCCAAATCCAGCGTTCGCGGCCCGTTGCGCACTTCGAGCCCGCGTTGCCGTCCATGGCGGCGTTCGATGGCGTGCATCTGCTCGAGCAGCGCATGGGGCGACAATTCGGTTTCGAGGCTGGCGCAGGCGTTCAGGAAGCGACCTTGTCCAGGTGGTCCGCCGACTGGTTCGGTTTCTTGGAAACTGGAAACTTGCTGCACGCGCACCAATGGCAAGCTGTTCAACTCGACCAACGCGGCGTCGAGCAGAGCCGACGAGGCCCCCAGGTTGGATCCCAAGGCGATGTAGGCGCGAACCATGGCAGGACTACTTGCGACCCATGTGGATCAAGGGCGGCTTGGGCGGCTCATCCTCGTGCAGATGGACGCGCTTGGAGCGCAGCATGCGCCGCCCCACGCCCAGCAGCACGAAAGCGTTGAAAGCTAGAAAGAGGAACGGGATCGGAGCCAGGAAGAACAGGAACGCCAGGAACACGGCCGTCACGAGCGCAACGAAACTGTTGCGCCCAAACAGCCACGAAACCACGTGCGTGTATTGAACCCTGCTGACCATCAACAGGCCCAAGATGGGCAGCAGTACGGCAATCCAAGGCAGCACCCAGCCGGGAATCGTGACGTCCTCGAATCGCGGCAGCCTCCGCAAGGCGCGGCCAAAGGGCGTGAGCGTGCCGTCGTCGAGTTCGAGCTCGGGCCGAATCAGCGCCAAGTACATCAATAGGGTGGAGATCACGGCCCCGGCCGCGGCCGGCGACGGCAGACCTTTGAAAAAACGGTGCGCCGAGGCCTCTTCGCTGGTTTCTAGGTTGAAACGCACCAACCTCAAGATGGCCATCAACGCGAAGGCCGCAGCGCACAGGAAGTGCAGCCGCGGATTGCCGGAATAATCGCGCAGCGGTGCCTCGTGCTCGATCAAGACCTTGGCCAACAGCGCAGGCGCGCAGCCGAACGTGAGCGCATCGGCGAAGGAATCGAGCTGGGCTCCGAAATCGCTCGTGCCGCCCGTCAGTCGGGCCACCTTGCCGTCAAACGCGTCGAACAGCATGCCTAAGAAAATGAGCCAGCAGGCCGTTTCCATCTTGTGGTAGAACAGCGCCGGATCGGCCCCCGAAAGGGCCAGGGCATCGATCGCCTTGGAGAGCGCTAGCAGCCCACAAAAGGCGTTGCCCAACGTGAGCAGGTTGGGCAGCATCGCGACCGTGCGCATGGCTGGGGCGTTGGGGCTGGGGTAGCCCGCCGGGCTTCAAGCAGTTGCCCGCGGACAGGCGCAGAGGGTACCGCACGGGGCCCAATTCCCCTTGCCTCCCTTGGGACGGGTTCCCCTCCCCCGGTGCGCCCCCAAAGTAGCGAGCGGCAGGAGGGGCTTGCCTAGAACCGCAAGTCCCGGGTGGTCCGGCGGAACACGGGCGGGAATTGTGCCTGGTACCGCGGCCGGACGGCGCTACCATGCGACCCGATGAGCGCCATCCTGCACCTTTTGGCGCGCGAGATCTTGGATTCGCGCGGTAATCCCACCGTGGAAGTCGACTGTCTGCTGGAAAGCGGCGCCACAGGCCGGGCCGCCGTGCCCAGCGGAGCCAGCACCGGACACCACGAGGCCCATGAGCTGCGCGACGGCGGTTCGCGGTACGGGGGTAAGGGGTGCAAGAAGGCCGTGGCCAACGTCAATGAAGAGCTGGCCAAGGCGCTCGAGGGCGAGGACGGGCTGGATCAGTCGGCCATCGACCAGATCATGATCGAGCTCGACGGCACGCCCAACAAAAAGCGCCTGGGAGCCAACGCCATCTTGGGCGTGTCCCTGGCCGTCGCCCACGCGGGCGCCAGCGAATGCTCGATGCCGCTGTACCGCTATGTCGGTGGCACGCGCGCCAACCTGATGCCCGTGCCGATGATGAACATCATCAACGGCGGGGCCCACGCCGACAACAACGTCGATCTCCAGGAATTCATGATCATGCCCTTTGGGGCCGATTCGTTCGGAGAGGGCCTGCGCATCGGTGCCGAGGTGACAGCCTGCCTGCGCAAGGTTTGCAAGCAAAAGGGCTACAACACCAACGTCGGCGACGAGGGCGGGATCGCGCCGGACCTCAAATCCAACGAGGAAGCCCTGGAGCTGATCCTGGCCGCCTGCGAAAAGGCCGGCTTCCAGCCCGGCCGCGACATCAAGATCGCCATCGACGCCGCATCGGCCGAATTCTTGAAGGACGGCAAGTACGTGGTGGACGGCAAACCCCACAGCGCCGAGCAAATGGTGGCCCTGTACGAGTCCTGGTGTGGGCGCTACCCGATTTTCTCGATTGAAGACGGGCTGGATCAGGACGACTGGGGCGGCTGGAAAACCCTCACCGACCGCCTGGGCAAGCGCGTGCAACTGGTAGGGGACGACCTGTTCGTGACCAACACGGAACGCGTCCAAATGGGAATCGAGCGCGGAGCCGGCAACGCGGTCTTGATCAAGGTCAATCAGATCGGCACCTTGACCGAGACCTTGGACACGATTTCCCTAGCCCACCGCCACGGCATGCGCTGCATCCTGTCGCATCGATCGGGCGAGACCGAGGACACCACCATCGCCGACTTGGCGGTGGCCACGATGGCTGGACAAATCAAGACCGGCGCTCCATGTCGTTCGGATCGCGTCGCCAAGTACAACCGGCTGCTGCGCATCGAGGAGGAACTCGACAGCGCGGCAAGCTACGCCGCCCGCGGACTTTCCTAGGCGACCTCGCAAGGACCTTGCCCCACCCTCGGCCCATGCCCTGGCTCCAACCATCCGATTTGACCCGCACACGCGCACCACTGGGCGCCGAGCGCTCGTTGCGCGGCCTGCCGTTGACGCTTGGACCCGCGGCCTGTTCCGCGTCGGCAGCTGCTAGATCGGCAAGCTCCGGAAAGGCACGCGTGCTGCATTGGTTGCCCGTCGGCCTGGCCTTGGTGTTCTTGGCACAGATCGCCTTGCTCGGATTGTCGCCGGCTTTGGCCGAGTCACGACGTCTGGACGACGCCGAGGCACGCCTAGTCGACAACTTCGACAGCGAGTTGGAACTGGAAATCCAACTCGAGCGCACGGCGCGCGCACGCCAGGATCCGATCTTTCTCGAACGCGAACGCCGTTCGCGCCTCTCGGCCTGGGGAGTCTCGAGCCCGCGTCAGTGAACGCGCCTGGCTGGCCTTTTTCGCGGCAGCCATGCGGCCTCGTTCGGCCGCAAGTCGGTTTGCGCGGCACCAAGCGAACAGTGTCCAAGGTCTGCTTGTGTTTGGTGCTCAGCGTTTGGCTCGGGACTGCGCCGGCTGCGCCCCAGACGACCAGCGGCATGCCGCAACCATCGGCCGGCGAAGGCCCGCTTTCCAACGACACTTCCTTAGCGACTGACTCCGCGGCCACGGCCGAGTTCGCGCGCGGCGACGAACGCAGCGCAAAGCTGGATCGCTCGATCACCGACACGGCGCAAATCGAGCGCGAGTGGGCCGAGGTCTTCGATGCTTGGCGCAGCGCCGTGCTCAGCGGTGGCACGGATTCGTCCGTTCCTGTGTTTTCCGGTGCGACGAACGCCGACGGCAACTCCCGGTGGATCGACCCGGAAGGAACAGCAAGTGCCGCCTCGCTGCGGCGCACCGAGGGCCTGGAAGTCGCTTTGCTGCGACGCTTGCACGGACTGCCCCCCCCCATTCGCAAGGCCTGGCGCGCGCGCTTTGAACTCGCGGGCCAAGACGCCTTGCGCCAAGCAGGACGAGATCCGGCTTTGCTCGCCTCGCTCGAACGCACGCTGCCGGCGACGCCGGCAGCTCTTAGCGCGGCTGCGAATCTGGCCGATCTGGCCCTCGAAGCCGGCCACCAGCATTTCGCGCACACCTGGATCGAGCGCGCGCGCGTGCACGCCCAGTTGCTCGATCAGGACGCATCCACTTGGTCCCTGGCCCTTGATCAGCGCGCGCGCTGGCTAGAGGAACACAGCCCGGCGCCGGACCAAGGCGTGTGGCAAACCGCCCAGGGCCTGTCGCTGGAACGCGAAATCGGACTTGTCGATTTGAGCCAACTCGCGCGCGCCCAACGCCCCTTGGTGGGCCGCGGTCCGCAAAGCGGCGGCGCATGGCTTGCAGATGGAACGTTGGTGATTCAATCGACGCAGTTCGCCGGCACGGGCGAGCGCGCGCGCGGAGATGACTGGATCAGCCGCATGGACCTTTCCTCGAACAAGATCACCTGGTCCAGTTCGCTGCGTGAGATCGCCCAAAGCCTGGAGCTGTCCCTGGCCTCCAATACCGTTCCACGCGAGCACCCGGGCTGGCCCCACCGCCCGTGCACGGACGGGCAGCGAGTGATCCTGGTTTGCAACACGCGTCCCGCGGCGCTGGTGTGTCTAGATTTTGGCGCCTCGAAGGATCCGAGCGACCCGCCGCGCTTGTCGTGGGCCTGGATCTCGCCCGGGGACGAACAAGCGGTGCAGCGCGCCGTTCCCGGTGAGCGTCCCGAGCCGATTGGCGCACAGTCGTGCGACGCCGGTGCGCGCTTCGAGCCAGGCCCGGTGTGGATCGACTCCGTCTTGCTGGTGCAAACACGCCAAGCCGAAGAATCGACGGGCGGCTCCAGACAGGCTGGCGTGCTACGCGCGGCCCTCGTGGGCATCGACGCAGCCACGGGATGGCCGCTGTTCAAGCGCACCTTGGCGCGCGGTTCCGAGGTTGCGCGCGAAGGCACGCGCTTTGCCGGAGTATCGGCCAGCCAATCCACCGGCCAACCCTTGGCCGCGAACCGCGGCGCAACGCTCGCGGCCACCAACCTTGGCACCGCCGCCGTCTTCGATGCATGCGATGGACGCCAGGCCTATGCGCTGAAAACCCGCCGCAAGGCGCGCGAAACGCGCGGATTCGCCGGCACGCTGGCCGCAGCCACGCTCGCCCAACATGCAGGCTTCCTGCACGCGCCCGCCGACAGTGATCGCATGTATTTCCTGCGCGCGGACCAAGACCTGGGCAGCTTTTCCGCCCCCGACGGGCCGGCCAAACTGGATGGGCTGTTCTTGTCCGCGCCGCTTCCCATCGAGCAGGCCGAGGCCCTGATGGGCGGCGACCTCGCCGGCGCGCTGCTGCTCTCGCGCGCCGGTCGCTCGCGCACTCTGGCGCAATGGGATCCGGCCACCGGTGCGCGCCTGGAGGCCGTATATGCCGGTTTGGGCGAGAGCTTCACGGGCAGCGGACTCCTAAGCGCACAGCGCGCCTACTACACCACCGACCGCGGGTTGTGGCTGGTCGATCGCACGCGAGAATTGTTCTTGCTCGACTTCGAGGCCGTGCCCACCGATCTCCCCTTCGGCGGAGACATTGCCGCCAGGGATGATCGCGTGCTGGTCCTAGGTCCCCACGCGGTGTGGGTGTTTCGAGCGCGCTAGACGGGGACAGTTCCTTGTGCATGTTCGCACCAGGCCTGTTCCTCACGGCAGGGTTACTCCGCAACCAAGGCTCGCCAGCGCGGCAGCTCGTGCAAGGATTTGAGCCGTTCGTTGCCTAGCACTGCCGTCAAGTCCGCCCCGCGTCCCCTAGCAGCCTCCAGGAGATCGAAAATCGTAGCCACGGCTTGCTCGCGCTCGCTGGGCGGCAATGGAGGATGCTCGAGCAGGGCGCCGAGTTCCTTGGCCGCCAGGCATTGGATCATGCCGTCATCGCAATTCAGTAGACCAGCGGCCGCACGCGTTGCAGCGGCAGCTTGCGCAAGCCCCCAGTGCGCTCGTATGCGATTGAGCGCGTTCACGTGCACGCTGCGCTCGAGGGTGCGCTCGCCCGGGGATTGTGCGAGCAATTCGTGCACGAGCGCGTCGGCAGAGTCAAGGCGTTTCAGGGCCTGATCATATTGCTTGTCGTGCAAATCCATGGCGACCAAATTCGTCGCGGCCGCCATCCAGTGCGTGCGATATTCGGCGTTCTTGGGTTCGCTTTCGAGCAAGCGCGTGGAAATCTCGATCGAACGCTGCATGCACTTCCGAGCTCCGGCTTCGTCGTTTTGCTGCGCAAGGACGCCGCCCATGTTGATGAGCACTCCCGACAGATTGAGGCGGTACTCGAGCATCCCCGGGAAATCCTCGATCAAGGATTCCCCGAGTTGTGCCGCGCGCTCGAGCAAGGATAGGCCCGCTGCGAAATCTCCGAGCTGCAAGTGCGCTCCACCCAAGTTGGAAAGCGCAATGATCCATTGCTGCCGTCGCCTTGGCGAATCTGGATCGCGCGCACACAAGCCCTGGCGAATCTCCAGCGCGCGCTCCAGGTTCGCGACGCTGCCCGTCATGTCTTTCTTGGACGCGTCGAGCTCCGACAGTTCGGAATGGCACCATGCCGCGAGGTCTGCCCGATCGGCGTTTTCGAAATTCTGTCCTAGGTCGAGCTCGTCCAGGACAGCCTGCAAATCGCCGTGCGCCAGATCGCGCTCGCCTTTGCGCCGCAGCAGCTTGGCACGGTCGCTCTTGAGGCGTAGGCGCGCCATTTCGCTGGTCGATCCCTTCGATCCCTGAGTTCCTTGGGGGACCAACGCCAGACCCAGTTCGATGCACTCCAGTGCAGCATCGCGTTGCTTGCGGCGCTCGTGAACGCCGGCCAAGATTCGGTAGGCGGACGAAAAATCGCCCGCGCGCGCCGAGCCCGATACCACACCCGCCGCCTGAAACGCCGCAATGGCCGATTCCAGGGCAGTTTGGGCTCCGTCGAGATCGCCCAAATCCTCACACAAGTCGCCCAAGCGTACTTGCGCCCGCGCGCGATCCAGCGCCACTTCCGGGCCCGAACCGGGTTCCAAGGCGGCGTCGCGATAAAACGCAATCGCCCCTTCCAGCACCTTGCGCCTGCCGGTTTCGGCCATCGGCACATCCGACAACTCATGCACTGCGACGCCAGTCACCAGTTCCAGCGCACCGATCGAGCGCTCGTAGTTGCGGTCCGCGCGCTCGAGCTGCGCCGCCAGGCGCTTTTTGGCCCACGACGACTGCAGGGCAAACAAGCTCGGCCCCAAGGTGACGATCAAGAGCGCCAGTCCGGCGGCGACGGCGGCGCCTTTGTGGCGCTGCGCCCAACTTCCAAGATGCGCCAGGGCTCCCGCGGGCCGCGCCAAGATGGGCCGACGCTCCAGAACCAATTCGAGATCGTGGGCGAATGCGGCCGCGCTGTGGTACCTCTTCGCCGGCCGGCGATCCATGGCCACCAGCACCACGCTTTGCGCGTCCTTGGGTAACCGCGTACTCAGGCTGCGCGGCGCCGCCGGCCGACCTTCGAGAATGCGCGCACGCGTGCGTTCGCTGCTCTCTGGGTCCAGGTGCGGCGACTTGAGCGTCAGCATCTGGTACAGCGTGGCTCCCAGGCCGTACACGTCCGTGCGCGCATCGATGGCCATGCGATCACCTTCGACTTGTTCGGGGGCCATGTAGGGCAAGGACCCGAGCATGGCGCCGCTATGCGTCATGGCTTCTGCGCCCACCAGGCTGGCCAAACCAAAATCCAGCAGCACCACGCGGCCCTCGCGCGTGAGCATGATGTTGGAGGGCTTGATGTCGCGATGCAGGACCCCGCGTTCGTGCGCATGCGCCAAGGCGCGCGCGATGTCCCGCGCCACGCGCAGGCAGACCTCGTGCCAGGCACCAGCAAAAAGCGGGTGCGCCTCATCCGCTGGATCCGCGCTCGAGGCAGCGACCGTCGTCTTGGGCGGTTCGCCTTCGGCCGCGCCGCCATCGGCGAGCGCGCGCTGGAAATCCGAACCGGAAAGCTCGCTGGGATCGCGCCCGGCCACGGCGCGCAACACACGCTCGAGAGACACACCTGGCACGTAGTCCATGGCCAGATACGGGATGCGCTGCTCTTCCCCGGAGACGTGCACCGCAATGATGCCTGGATGCGACAGTCGGGCGACGGCCTGCGCCTCGCGCGCAAATCGCGCACGCGCGCCTGGCCGATCGAGAAATCCCGGGCGCATGAGCTTGAGCGCCACTTGACGGCCCATGGAGCGCTGCTTGGCGCGATACACCACGCCCATGCCGCCTTCGCCCAGCAGTGCCACGAAGTCGAAGTCGCCCAAACTGGGCGGCAATTCACGGGTCTGTGCGCCCGATGGTGAAGCCAGGAGCCCCATGCCGCGCAGTGCCGCCACGCGCGCACGCAAGTCGCTGGCCTGCTGTGGATGCAATTCCGCGAGTTGCGTCAGCACGGCCTCTTCCTCGGCCCCGGACTGCTCCAGGCGCTCCAAGAACTCGACCACCAAATCTTCCAGCGAGGGCGCCATGGAGGTCCCATCCTAACCCACTACTGCATCAAGGCTTTTTCGTAGGCCGCAGGATCCGGCGCGACCTGGAAGGTCTTGCCGTCATCGCTGGCACCAAGCTCGAGCACTTGGGTCCGTTCGCCGGCTTCCAGTCTTTGGGACCTGGAGCCGCCCTGTTGTGCCACGACCAAATGAAATTCGACGGCATGCGGGCCGAATTCTTGGACTTCCACGAACACTTCGCGCGCGGCGCCGAATGTGTTTTGTTCGTCTCCAAAGGATGGGGACCACCAACCAGCCTGCTGGTCGCCTTTGAAAAGTTGCAGGGTCACTAAGCTTGTTTCCTGGCCCTCCCTCAGCGGCTGGAGCCGCACCTGCAAGGACATTGCATCAGGCGGGAGTTGTGTGTCGCGCTTTAGCTCCAAGCGTATGCGCGGGCAGGACTGCAAGCGCACTTCGAGTTCGCCAGTCACTCCGTGGCGTCGCTCGACCCGAAAGCCCGGAACGTTGACCTCCAAGTCGAGCGGTCCAGAAGGGCCCCACGCCACGGCCGCGCCCGCCACGAGGATGACGGCTGCACCAAACGCGCTCGCTGGCCCAGATTGCTTGGAGCCCAGCACGCGTACCCAGCCGCCTTCGGCGGGTTTGCCATCGGGCAGGAGCACGCTGACTTTCACCATACCAATCTTGGAGGCAACTTCGATCGCTTGGATCCGCGGATCGCGGGTCACAAGCTCGTCAACGGCGCGCAATCCAGCCACCTCGAAAATGGGCTGATCGAAGCCGTGAAGATTGAGCCTGAAGTTGAATACGCCGGGGACCAGACCACTGGTGAGAAACTCTCCGTTCTCGCTCAGGGGTGGTCGCCAGAGCCGCCGGGCAGCTTCCGAATGAAACTCCGGCATGAAAATCTTGGCGCTGACTCCACTGGGGACTACAACCGAACCAGCCAGTTCTGCTCCGCGCCGCAGAACGATTTCCAGGTCCCGCGTTCCAGGCACGAAAGCCACTGGGCTGGAGGGCAAGTACTGCGCCGCCTCCGCGCGCAGCTGTGTGCCTTTGGCCGTAGGTTGGTCTTCAAACAAAAACGTTCCATTGGTTTCGCTCCAGCGCTCCTTTTCTTGACCAGTTCGCGAGTGAAGTCCGGCGCCTGGCGTCGCTGGGTCGCTAGTGGGCTCGAGCAGGAGAACCCTTGCCGCGTAGATGGGGTTTCCAGAACCATCGACGACACGCCCGGAAACGAGCACGGCCGGTGGCAACACTGCGATATCGCCAAGATCCGTAACCCCGGGCGCCACGAAGGTCGGCAAGGTGTGCAGCGCTGCACGCGGTGCGTTCGTCTTGGAATCGCAGCGCAGATGTAGCACCAGCGGGCCCTGGAATCGCGCTAGCTCGGGCGCCGGCACTCTTGCCTGACCCAGCAAGTCAGTTGTGCAACTGCCAGACCAGCCGCGCAATCCGTCCAAGGCCTGATGGCCGGCCGGACGCACGGCATGTTCGAGCCACTTGTTGGCCAGCGGATTGCCTTGGTCATCTACGGCGCGAAACGTCAGAGCATGTGCCGCGGTTTCAACCTCGAGTTGCACCTTTGCGATTTCGCCTGCAACGGTCGGGCCGCGGAAGACCTTGCTCGCGGGTGCCGCCGACGACCGACAGTCGAAGTGGGCCTCGAGTTCGAGGCCCAAACCGACCGGAGTGAAGAGCGCCCGATCTTTTTTGGGGCTCACCGAATGGCGATGCCCGGAATGCACCCTGGCTCCAGGCGCCTGCGCACGATGTACGTCGAGTTCGACTGGCATGGTCGATGCGGGATCGCGCCCCACGCCGGAGAAGACCAGTTCGACTTCGACGCTTCCATGACCTGGAACGACTAGGTCCAGGGGCCCCGTAGGCCACTGGGCCACTTCGAACTCTCTTTCGATGGGTTCTCGAAACGTCCCGTCGACCGCTACTTTGCACAGTCCACTCTCGAGCCTGGGCGGGTTGTCCCCACTGGAACCAACATGCAGAAACGAGGCCAGACCGTCGGCCCCGGGTCGTTGCTGTAGGCGGTGACCGGTGGGCAGGGCCAATTCCACGTCCAGCTTGGAAACAGGCGCCCCTTGCTCGTCGACCAGCTTGACGATCAGCGACCGATCGAGCCGCAATTCGAGCGTGAACGGTGGAACGTCGCCTTCGCGCACGATTCGCGAGGCCCACAGCGGCCCCTTAAAGGCGCAGATCCCCGACGACACCGGCAGTGCAGGAATCCAAAGCTCGCCATCGGCGTTCGTGCGGCCACGCGTACCAACCGACTGGACGCGGTCGGTATAGTCCAAACTGCGATTGTCGACAGTGACGTGCAGCGCCTGGACCTGCTTCTTTGTGGCATACGCCACTTCGACATCCGCGGCTGGCGCGCCGTCCTCCAGCACGCGCACGATCCACACTTTCTCGCCCGAAGTAGCCGGCGGTTCGACAGGCGCTGCCGCGCGCGCGCCATCCGGGCTTGCTACCGAAACTGAAATCGCGTCGGAAACGGGTGGCAGATCTTCTGGCGACGAAACGACCGGAGTATCGGTGCCCACTGCCTGACCAGCGCTCGCTCCGGGCGCGCCGAGCTCCTCGCGGCCCGCTGGGAGCAATGTCCAGATTCCCACCGCAACCGCTGCGACTGCCAGAAGCAAGGCGTAGTTCCGTTTTTGATGCATGGTTGCGGCTCGCTGCTGGGATGGGCTGCGCGATCGATGGCGTTCAGGCCAGAGTCTCTAGTACCTCGGGGCCCGCCATAGCCTAGCGCGATCGAGACAAGGGCTCTGTCGCGCGCCGCCTGAAGTGCGCCTTTGGACTGAGAATTGGTCATGGCCTGGGCAGCGCGATCTTGCACTGCGCCGGGGCGTCCTTGGAAACCACGACGCTTTGGGGCTCGCTCAAGCTGACCCACGAGTTCTCGATGTACTGTCCAGCTTGGAGCAGGTAGGTACCGGGAAATACCAGCGGAAAGGAAACGAGGTCGGCATCGATTTTCCGGCTTTGGGCGGCCTTCTGCGCTGAATCCGTGGGACTCAAGTTCAAGTACACCTTCTTGTCCGAAGTAAGCCAGAGGGATCTGCCGGCGACCTCGACTGCCAGTTCTTGCCAATGGGGAATGACCAAAGTCTGCTCGAGATCCGCAAAGCCGCTTGGAATCGAAAGTTGGAACGGGCGTCCCCCGGCGTTCACCTCGGCTTCCAAGGCGATCGTTGGCGCTGGAGCCATGACTAGAACGCCAGGCGATTCCAGCTTGAGGAATCCGATCGTGCCGGCACCCCCTGGGCGAGCCACGTGGCCGTGAACCTTTGGCGCCAAACGACCGGATTCGTCGACCACGCGCACGCGCAGCGACCTGCCTTTATCCAAGACGAATACGACCGCTTGTTCTCCTGATACAGGCTGATGGTCGACGAACAACGGCGCAAATCCCTTCGCGGAAATTCGCAACTGAACCGCTGCGCCCAGCCCCTCGGCGCGAAACTCACCTCGTTCATCGCAGGGCACCCCGCGCAGAGACTTGGCACCGAGAGCTCCAATGTCTACATCGGCCGATGGGATCGGCGCGCCATCAGTTCCCATCACGGTGCCCAGGAGTACGTTCTTGTAGTCACTGAGGTCCAGTTCCACCACGCGATGTTCTTTGGGGCGCAGGGGCTGGATTGGAATCTCCTGGAGCACGACTCCGCCCCCTCCAACGGCAAACAGGCGCAACGCAACACCGTGGCGCATGGGAGAAATGGAGATACGGCCGTCGCCAGAACGAGAGAATGTCGCCCAACCGGGGCCAATATCCGCGTTGGTGCTGGAACTATCGCTGGCTCCGGTTGACGAGGCGGTCCAGCTCGGACGCCCTTTGGACAGGAACAGCGGCTCATCAGCCTCCAAGCGCACTCCAAACCAACTGGGATCTGGTCCTTGGAGCTTGAACTCGAGCACGGCGCTGGCAGTGAGCACCACTACGGCCATGTGGTCACCTTGTGGGACGGGAAACACCCGGTCCTCAAAGCCGCTTGCGGAGGCCAACAACTCCACCGCGTCAAGAGGCACCCCGAACTCGACTTCGCCGTTCCCGTCGACGCGATGATCTTTCGGTCCTACGAGAAAATTGTGAGCATCATCAGCCGGCGGAGCCGCACGCAGGGCCGAAACCTTGGCCTCGGAAATCGGTTTGGACGTGGAATCTTGGACCCGAACGCGAACCAAGCGCACGGGCGAGCACTCCAATACCCCCACATCGAAGGAGCGGATTCCCGGTGGAAACTCAAAGGGCAGTTCATTGTCCAAGCCACCGGCTTGATCTTGAACTTGAACGGTCAAGCGTTTCGGCGCTTCAACCTGGCAAGTCACCTCGAATTTCCCATCTTCGCCAGTGCCGGTCGAGGCACACATGTCCGGAGTGTCACGGCCTCCCCACACTTGGACGACAACCGCGACGCCTGCAGCAGGCTCCCGGGTGGGCACGCGCACTACGGTGCCAGTGATAGTGGGCGATGTTTCCAGATCAAGCTTCAAGTCCGCCCGAGGAACTTCCGTTTCCAGCTCGCGGTATAGCATGGCACCCTGGCGCGACTCCGGGGCTGCAATGTCCGAACTCGGGTCGATGCGCCGGTGGTAATGTCCACTCCAATCGATCTTCACCTGGGATCCAGGGGCCAGACCAACAAACTGAAACTGCCCGCTGTCGCCAGTGAATACCCTCGGCGACTGGAAGGACGCACCAAAACACTTCCACAGCTCGCGAACCGCGGCCGGGACGTCCGGCTGCTGCCAACTTCCTTCGGGTGGATGGACAAGCAGCAGAATGGGATCTTTGGGCGCGGCCCCATCCACGGTTACAAAGCCCTCGACCGTCGCCCCTAGATCGAACGCAACCGTCTGACGCGCTAAGCCCAGGTCGACGCTCCAGTGCTGCGGCAGGCGCGAAGGATGCCATGCAAACAGCGTCGCATTGCCTGTGGAACTCGAGACACTTGCCAGGCCATCCGCTCCCGTGACTCCAGATGCGACCAGCGCATCTGCAAGCATCAAAGCCCACTTCGCGCCATCCATCGGAACATCAGCCGCGCTGCGGATCTCGATCGTCGCGCTGCCGAAGGTCGCGACCGGCGTGGAAGCCTGCTCCACACGAGTGGCTGATGATCCTTCAGGCAGGGGCAATGCGTCATCGGAAGGCACCGCCGCTCGCGGTGGTCGATCCTTCGCTGGCGCGGATTCGAGCGCGGCTTCAGCGGGACCAGCACTGGCGCCGGCCGAATCGGGCTGCGTCCCCGAATCAATCGCAAACCAAACCGCGACACCCGCCGCCGCTAGCGTCAAAAACCCAATCGCGAGATGTTGGATTCGCATGCCTGTAGTAGCCTAACAACTTGCCCATGTGGCCGCGAGGCGCGCGCGGTTCGTTGGCCACGAAACCACACGCGCGCTGCTAGAGTTTTCGAGCTTCGAATTGCTGGGCCGGATGCGCTCCGACGATTGGTAGCATGAGGCCGCGACAACGATGAAGGCCCAAGTGACAGGCACCATTCACCTTGCAGACAACCTGGAGGTGCTGCGCAAGCTGCCCTCTGAGTCGGTGGATCTGATTTACATCGATCCGCCGTTCAACACTGGAAGGGTCCAGAAGCGCACGCAGATCAAGACCGTGCGCTCGAAGAACGGGGATCGGATTGGTTTCGGCGGCCACCGGTACGAGAGCATCGTGATCGGGACCAAGCGCTTTGGCGACGCGTTCGATGACTACCTCCGATTTCTGGAGCCCAGACTCGTCGAAGCCCAGCGCGTGCTCGCACCCCATGGGAGCCTGTACTTTCATGTGGATTACCGCGAGGTGCACTACTGCAAGATTCTCCTCGATTGCATTTTCGGCAGAGATTCGTTTCTCAATGAGATCATCTGGGCCTACGACTACGGCGGCCGGCCGAAAACGAAGTGGCCGCCCAAGCACGACAACATCTTGCTGTATGCCAAGGATCCGTCGAACTACGTCTTCAATTACGAAGACATCGAGCGCATTCCCTACATGACGCCGGGACTGGTGAGCCCGGCAAAGGCGGCGCGCGGCAAGCTGCCGACCGATACCTGGTGGCACACGATCGTCCCCACCAACAGTTTCGAAAAGACCGGCTATCCGACCCAAAAGCCGCTGGGCATCCTGCGGCGCATCGTCCAAGCATCCTCGCGGCCTGGTTCGCTGGTCCTGGACTTCTTCGCCGGCAGCGGCACGACTGGAATTGCGGCGCTCGAGTCCGGGAGGAAGTTCCTTCTCGTCGACAACAGCGTGACGGCCCTCCAAGTGATGGCGCGTCGACTTAAAGACATACGAGGCATTGAGTGGGTTGACTTCGATCCAGCGCCTCGGCAGCATCGTCCGCGGAAACCTGCCCAACCCACCGCCAAGTCAGCCGGGAACACAAAGCGCAAACCCTCCTTGCCAAAGTAGCTGAGACAGTTTCCATCCCCGAGTTTAGTGTAGAGGGCTGAAGGAAGCTGCCCAGTGATGAATGAAATTGCCCCCGGAGCGGGAGCTTGGCTTCTTGGTGTGGCTGTAGCAATACTCATTAACGCCGAGTCGGCCGCTGTCCTCGGCCCTGGCGCTGCGCCGTTCTGTGATCCTTAGCATGGCAAGGCAACTCGTCCTGCGCCGGGCCGCCCAATAGCAATTCGTGGAGCGAAGTAGCTAGACCAGGAGCGCACCATGAAAACCCAGCCAACCATAGATGGGCCCGTCAGATCTCGCGCAAATAACCCCAGGAGTGCAGGCGGTCGGAGTCTTCTTGCCAGCGGTCGCCGATGTCGGTGCGGTAGTACATGTTGGGGATCATGATGTTCTTGATGCGTCCGTAAGCTTGCTGCTGAGCGGCGCGCATGGTCGCGCCTAGGCCCACGACGACCAGGATCACGCCCGAGGTGCCGGCCACGACCCATTGGCCTTCGACGAGCTTCACGTCTTCGATGTGCACTTCTTCCGGAGTGCGTTTCTTGAACAAGATCGCGGTGCCGCGCGAGAGCGAATCGAACGTGCCGGGATCGTCGAACGGGTACGGCGGCACGATCACGCGCACGCCGATTTGGAAGCCGCTGCGCACGCGCAGCTTGGGGTCCTGGCCGTCCGCCAAGTCGAACAGGAACTCCCCGATGGGCGTGAGCATGCCCTCCTGTTGAATCATGATCGTCGGGTAGCCGAAGCGCGCGGTGAACTCGAGCGGATAGATGCCGTTGGCGTTGACGATGCAGTTGAGGTCGATGTAGCCCGAGTACTTTTCGCGCGCGAGGATCTCCTCCATCTTCTTCAGGCTCTGGTTGAACAACCGGTTGGGCTCGCTCCAGAACATGGAGGTGCCCATCTCCCCCGTCGAGGGTCCGATGTTGCCCGGAAACAGGCGCTTGTGCTCGAAGTTGACGTTGACCGGCGTGACGAACTGCTTGCCGTTGAAGAATGCCCCCACCGCGACCTCCACGCCGGTGACGCGCTTTTGCAATTGGAACACCGGAATCTGGTCCGCCAGGGTGTTGCGGTAGGCCTCCAGCAAGTCGACCACGTCCTGGCCGTCTTCCTCCTCGCCCACGAACAGGCGCCGCTTGACGTTCTGGGCCGCGCCCGAGGGCTTGATCACGTAGCGATCGGGGTTCTTCTTCACATAGGCAATGGCCGAGTCGAAGCTGGTGAACTCCTTGTAAGGCAGGATGGCCACGCCCGCGGCCTTGAGCTGTTCCTGCACGAAGGAGCGGTCGTCCTCCAGCCGGTCCGTGAAGGTGCTGCCCCCCACCACGCGCTTGCCCCTGGCGCGCAGCTCCTGGGCCAGCGTGCCCTGACCCAAGGTGTCGTCGAACACGATCACCTCGGCCCAGTCGACGTGCGCCTTCCAGTCCAGGGCCTTGTCGACGAAGCCGTCGGCGATGTCGCGCTCGTCGACGTCGCCAATGGAGTACAGGACCTGGTGGCCCTCCTTCTTGACCTGCCAGGCGATGTCGCCGATCAGGCCGGAGTCAGAGACGAACAAGAAGCGCCGAGATTCCATGCGGGCGGTGAAAGTCCTGTAGCAAGGCCTTGGGGTAGGGCCTAGGGATGTTAGGTTGGCGTACTGGCAGGTCCAGCGGCAGGGGGTCTCTCTCGGGTCTTTTCTTCACCGCTCGTGTCTCGCCAGCGAGCCTGACGGCAGCGCTCGCCTTTCGCCAACCTCGCACCACGGCTTCCCCGGGGCATCCCGGGGGCACCCCGGAACGCATCTGGGGCGCCAAGGCCGCGTCACCAGGGCCGAATCTCGGCTCAGGGTCCATCAGTCCAACCGCCATCCAGACGACCAATATCCCATGAGCGAAGCTGCACTCGAGCGCCTGCGAGCGACCCACAAGCGCCTCAAGGACGAACTGCACAAAACCATCGTCGGACAGGACGAGGTCATCGACCAACTGCTGCTGGCCGTGCTGACGCGCGGGCATTGTTTGCTGGTCGGGGTACCGGGACTGGCCAAGACGCTGCTCATCTCGAGCTTGGCGCGGGCCCTGGACTTGTCCTTCAACCGCATCCAATTCACCCCCGACCTGATGCCGGCGGACATCACGGGCACGGATCTTCTGCACGTCGAAGCCGGCAGCGGCGACCGCGTGTTCCGCTTCGCGCCCGGACCGATCTTTGCCAACGTGGTGCTGGCCGACGAAATCAACCGCACGCCGCCCAAGACCCAGGCCGCGCTGCTGGAGTCGATGATGGAAGGTCAAGTCACGGTCGGCGGCCGACGCCACCCGCTGCCCAATCCGTTCTTCGTGCTCGCCACGCAAAACCCCATCGAGCAGGAAGGCACCTACCCCCTGCCCGAGGCGCAGCTCGACCGCTTCATGTTCATGGTCGACGTGCGCTACCCGAGTCTGGACGAAGAGCGCGAGATCCTGCGCCGCACGACCGGCGGCACCCAAACGGAAATCCAAAAGGTGCTCGGTGCCGAAGAGATCCTCGAAGCCCAGCGCGCTGTGCGTTCGGTGCCGGTGGCCGACACGGTGCTCGACTACGTGCTCGCCATGACGCGCACCACGCGAGTCAACTCCGCCGGCGCACCCAATTTCATACGCCAGTGGGTCACTTGGGGTGCCGGTCCGCGCGCCTCGCAGTTCTTGGTGCTGGCGGCCAAGGCTAGCGCGGCCCTGGCCGGTCGCAGCCACGCTTCGGTGGAAGACGTCAAGGCCGTGATCCACCCGGTGCTGCGCCACCGCATCGTCACCAACTTCTCGGCCAACGCCGAAGGCATCACCTCGGACGTGATCGTCGATCGTTTGCTGTCCGAAGTCGACCCGACCAAGGCCGTGGGCGCGGGCCTGCCCGGCGTCACCAGTCGCTAACGGGTCCAGGCCCGCCTGAAGGGGAACGGTGGACTCGCAAACGACCAAGTCGAGTGAGAAACCCAAGGGCTCCAATCCCTTGGATCCGGCCGTGCTCGATCGCTTGGACGGTCTGGCGCTGGTGGCGCGCACGGTCGTCGAAGGACTGCTCTCGGGACACCATCGATCGCCGCTGCGCGGCAGTTCGGCCGAGTTCGCCCAGCACCGCCAATACGTGGTTGGGGACGAGCTGCGGCGCCTGGACTGGAAGGTCTTCGCCAAGACCGATCGTTTGGTGGTCAAGGAATACTTCGAAGAGACCACCTTGGACTGCCATGTGCTGGTGGATGCCAGTGAGTCCATGGGCTTTGGCTCCGTGGGTTGGAGCAAGCTCGATTACGCGCGCTGGTGCTCGGCCGCGCTCGCGCACCTGGTCGTGGCGCAACGCGACACGGTTGGATTGGTGGTGTTCGACGAAAAGGAGCGCGCCAAGGTGCCGCCTGGAAACGGCGCCGAGCAACTCGCCGCTGTGCTCAGCCAACTCGAGCTCGCACGCCCCGAGGGTGCGACCGGGGTGGGCGGAGTCTTGGGCTGGATCGCCGGTCGACTCAAGCGCCGCGGCTTGGTCGTGATCTTCTCGGATTTCTTCGACGAGCTGGACCAGATCGGCACGGGCCTGGAGCAATTGCGCCACGCGGGCCATGAACCGATCCTGATTCAAGTCGTCGATCCGCTCGAGAAGAGCCTCGACATCGATCACTTGGTGCGTTTCGACGGCCTGGAAGGCACGGGCCAAAAGCGACTGGATCCGCGCGCGATTCGCGCTGCCTACCAAGAAGAATTCGCGCGTCACGCGCGCGAGCTCGAAGCGCGCGCGCGCGGACTGGGCCTGGACTTCGTGCAGGTCGACACCTCGCGCCCGGTCGACGTGGTACTCACGACCTACCTCACCGGGCGCAACGCCAAGGCGCGATTGGGAGGCCGCTGATGCTTGCCACCTGGCAACCCCCGCTGGCCTTCATCGATGGCTTCCTGCACCCGGGGCTGGCCGTAGGTGCTGCGCTCGCGCTGGTTCCGCTGGCCATTCACTTGCTCAACCGCCAGCGCCACAAGCCCATGTCTTGGGCGGCCATGCGCTTTGTCGAGGCCGCTTGGAAGAAGACGCGGCGCCGCGCCCGCTTGGAGGAGTGGCTGCTGCTTTGCTTGCGCATGGCCGCCATCGCGCTGCTGGCCTTTGCCTTGGCACGCCCGTTCTTGGGTGCGCGCTCGCCGCTGTCCATGTTGACCGAGCGTCGCCGCGACGTGATCGCGATCCTGGATGTGTCAGCCTCCACGGGGTATCGCGTGCAGACGCGTTCGGTCTTCGAAGCCATCACGGAACGCACACGCGAACTGCTTGCCGGCCTGGATGCCAGCCGCGGCGACCGCGCGCGCGTGCTTACGGCCGGGGCCGTGCCGCAGTTGATCGCATGGCGCTCGCCCGCGGAAGCCTTGGCGGCCGTGGCGGCCCTGGAATCTCCGACCGACGAACGCGGCGACTTGGTGGCGGCTCTGGGTGAGGCCGCGCGGTTGATCGAGGCCGACGGCGACCAAGCAAACATCGGAGAGCAAGAGCTGTGGCTCTTGTGCGACCTGCAACGCAACGCCTTCCTGGACGATTTCGGCCGCGAGGATGCGCCGGCCGGGACCGACCTGGCTGCCCAGGTGGCGCGCTTGATCGCACTGGGCACCAAGATCCAGGTGCTGGATATGGGTCGAAAGGAGGATGGCCGCACGAATTTGGGAGTGACCGCGATCCGCGTGCAGGGCACCAATCTGGCCGCGGGCGCGTCGCAGCCCATCGAAGTCGAAGTGCGCAACGGAGCCACCAGCGGGCGCGCCCTGGCGCGCGTGGCTTTGGACGTGAACGGCGAGCGCCGACCGGCCCAGACTCTGGAAGTCCCCGCCGGCAGCTCGGCGCGCGCCCAGTTCGAAGTCGTGTTCCCAGCGAGCGGCGAGCACCTCGTTGAGGCGCGCCTGGAACCCGACCCGCTGGCTTTCGACGACATGCGCGCGGCCGTGGTGAGCGTGCCCGCACCGGTGCGCGTGTTGATCGTGAACGGCGAAGCGTCGGCGGACGTGGAGCGCGACGAAGTGGCGTTCTTGGTCGCGGCCCTGACACCACCGCGCGGCGACGAAATCGGCGGCCAAGGAGCTCCCTTCGACGTGCGCACGGTCGAACCCTTCCAACTCTGGGATGGTTCGCTCGATCTCGCGAATTTCGACGTGCTGTTCTTGGCCAACGTCGGAGCGCTGTCCGCGGAAGTTACATCTCAGATCGAAACCCAGGTGGCGCACGGCGCAGCCCTGGTGCTCTCGATGGGCAAAGTCACGGAAGCTGCGCGCCAGGTCTTGAACGCGCGTTTGGTGCAGGGCGATGGTTCCGGGCTCTTGCCCGCTGCCTTGGGAGCGCGCGTATCGGTCGCGGATCGGCGCGCGAATTGGTGGCGCGCGCGCTCGTTCGATCACGCCCATCCGGTGCTGGAGTTTTTCGCGGACGAGCGCTGGAAAGCCCTGCTGACCGAAGTGCCGGTTTACGATTTTCTGTCCATGCGCGTGGACGACCAGCCGGCGCCTGGCCAAGGCTCCGGCGCGCGAGCGTTGATCCGTTTGGACGACGAAGCACACAGCCCGCTTTTGGTCGAGCGCACGTTCGATCGCGGCAAGGTGCTCGTATGGTTGACCTCGATCGACGCCGAGTGGGCGCGGGTGGTCGAGTCGCCGAGCACGTTCGTACCCCTGGTGCACGAACTCGTGCGCTACGCCGGCACGCCTAGCCCGCCGCAGCGCAACGTGGCGGTGGGTTCTCGTCCCATGCTGCGCTTGCCACCGGGTGCCTTCCCGGGCGCGGCTAGCGCCGTTCTTCCCGACGGCACCAAGCGTCCGCTAGCCGGCGAGGCCACGGGCGACGGAGCGCAGGATGGTTCGCGCGGCTGGATTCTGCCGCCTCTGGAATGGACCGATCGCGCCGGCGTGGTGCGCGTCGAAACCGCCGGCGCGGGAACTTGGACGGTTGCGGTTCAGGCCGAGGCCGGCGAGGGCGATCTCGAGCGGATCAGCGCGGCGGAATTGCGCCAGATCCACCCCGCGCTCGCGCCGGCCGGTGAAGTCACTAGCCAAGCTGGCGTGCAGGATCCCGCCGGCGGCCGCGGCGAACTGTGGCGGATCTTGGCGGGACTGTGCCTAGCGGTGCTGGCCGCGGAAACCCTGTGGGCTGCTTGGATCGGCGCGCGCCGCGGCAGGAGTGTGTGATGCAGGCTCCTGATACCTCGCTCGGACGCTCTTTCGACTTGGCGCAGGCGCCGCCCGCGTGGGTGTTCGTGCTCATCATCGCCCCGGTCTTGATCGGGCTGTGCTACCTGGGCTATCGCAAGGAATCTCTCAGCACGCCCACGCGCTGGTTGCTAGCAGGGCTGCGCTGCGCGGCGCTGCTCGTGTTGTGCCTGGTTTGCTTGCGCCCGGTCCTTGTCGAGCGCCAAGACCATGTGCAAGCGCCCGAGGTCCTGGTCTTGATCGACGATTCCGCCAGCATGCGCCGCAAAGACGCCTACGCGGACGACCCGGCACGCTCCGCGCCGCTGGCGGAATTGGCGCGCCTTGCCGGCGCTCCGCGCTTGGAGGATGCGCAGCGCATCGACTTGGTGCGAGCGGCGCTCCAGAACAGTTGGTTGCCGCTGCTGGAAGAGCGCGGCTACCTAGCCAACGTGCTGGCCTTCGCCGGCGACCTGAGCCCGGTCGGCAGCGAGTGGAAGCTTTCAGCCAGCGGCGCGACCACCCAAATCGGAACGGCGCTGGAACGCGCGCTGCAGCGCAGCTTGGGCAAGCACGTGACCGACATCGTGCTCATCTCCGACGGCCGGCAAACGTCCGGTCCCTTGGCGAGTGCCGCGGCCCGCGCCGCCACCAGCGCCGGGATTCCCGTGCACACGGTGGTCGTCGGCGACACGCGCGAGGAAAAGAACGCCTGGCTCGAATTGGTGGAAGCTCCCGAGAGTGCCCTCGAAGGCGACGAAATCGCGCTCACCATCCGCGCCATGGGCCGGGGGCTCAAGCCGCAGGAGACCGCCAGCATCGTGCTCGAGGAACTGCAGGGATCCGAAGACCTTGGTCCGGACTCGGGTGAACCCAGCGCCCAGACACTCGATGTGCAGGAGCGTACGCTGGTGGATGGCGGCGAGCGCATCACCATGGTCGCCCGCGCCGGCGCCGGCGACGCGCGCACGCGCGAGCGCCGTTTCCGCATCAAAATCCCGCCGCTCGGCGGCGAGACGCTGCAAGACGACAACCAAATCGAAGTCGCCGTGCGCGTGGTGCCCGAGAAAGTGCGCGTGCTGTATGTCGAAGGCTATCCGCGCTGGGAGTATCGCTTCCTCAAGGAGGTGCTCAAGCGCGCAGACGAAAACATCCGCGTGCAGTGCTTCTTGCTGTCCGCCACCAGCGACTTTCCACAGGAATCCACGCGCGAGGTTCCGGCACTGGCCCGTGTGCCGACTTCGCGCGAAGAATTGCTTCGGGATTACGACGTGATCATCCTGGGCGACGTCAGTCCCTGGCAGATCTCGCCCGATCCGGCCCAGGCCCAAGAGTTTCTGGAATCCTTGGTGCAGTTCGTGGAGAGCGGCGGCGGTCTGGCCCTCTTGGCCGGCGAGTACGACAACCCACGCGCGTATCTTTCGACGCCGCTTGAGCCCGTGTTTCCCGTGGTCTTGGATGCCGGCGAGCTGGCCACAGGCGCCGTCGATACCACGCGCGAGTACCGCCCGCTATTGGACGATCCGTCCAATCCGCACGAGATCGTGCGACTGCTGAGCGATCCGGCCGAGAACCGCCGGCTGTGGGAAGTAGACGGCGGGCTGTTTCCCATGTATTGGTTCCAAGGAATCGCGCGCGCCAAGCCCGCCAGCCAGGTGCTGCTCCGCCATCCCAGCGAAACCAGCAAAAGCGGCCCCTATCCCCTCTTGGTCGCCGGCTACTACCCCGCGGGGCGCACCCTGTTCCTGGCGTTCGACGAGACCTGGCGCTGGCGCTTCCACTACGGCGATTTGTTCCACGAACGCTTTTGGCGCAACGCCGTTCGGTGGTTGGCCCTGGGTCGCATCAAGAGCGGCGACCGGCGCTTCAAGCTCGAAGTTGGGCGCTCGGAGATTTCGATCGGCGAAAGCCAGGTCGTCGAAGTGCGCCTGCTCGATGTGGACTTTCGGCCCAGCACGGAGTCCAGCGCTCAGGTGCAGGTGAGCGGCGCGGACAACAAGCAGCGCAGCATCGATTTGGCCCAGTCCCCAGGGCGACCGGGGGTCTACCGCGGCACCTTCACTCCCAGCTCCACAGGCTCGGTGCGCTTGTGGATCGAGAATGCAGCCGAGCGCGTCGCCACGGCGGAATTCGCCGTAGTCCTGCCCTCGCTCGAGCAGGCCGAGCCGGCGCCCGACCGGGCCTTGATGGCCGAGGTGGCCCTGCTGGGTTCCGGTCGCGCCGTCGAACTGGCCCGCCTGGCGGACCTAAACCAAGAGTTCCCTGCCGGCCAGGAACGCCGGGAACCGATTTTCTCCCGCTTGGACGACATATGGGACACTTGGTACACGCTCTTGTTGGCGTTGCTGCTCTTGTCTGCCGAGTGGATCGTGCGCAAGCGGCTGGAATTGGTCTAAAGGCTGTATGGACTCCAGCGCCAAGCGTGCGAGCCGAAAACCCGTGAATGTAGCGGCGTCTTGCTTGCTGACCTTGGCCTTGTCCGGGACCGGCGGCTTGGCCCGCGCCCAGGCGGGCTCCCTGCCGCAGGGGTTCTCGATTCCCAAGACACGCGACGCGTCCGAGTTGTACCAGCGCGCGCGCACGCACCTGGCAGCCGAGCGCTTCGACGAAGCCATCGTGCTGCTGCAAGACTTGCTCACCCGCTACGGCGCGCAGGTACTCGACCCACTCGAATTCGAAGCTCAAGGCGCAGCAGCGGCGCCGGACGAGGAAACGGCGGACAGCGGCAATGCGGCCGGTGCCCGTCAACGTTTGCGTCCGCTCGGGCGCAGGGCGATGGCCGCGTCGCCCCAATTCCAGCGCTCGACCAAGATCGGCGTGGCCGCGGCCATCGCGCATGAGTTCGAACGCTTGCCGGCCAAGGCGCAGATCCTGTATCGCGAGCGCTTTGGGCGCGCGGCCCAGGAGGCGTTCGAACAAGCACTTGCCAATCTCGATCGTCGGCTCCTGGTCGAGGTCGCCGTGAACTACCCGTTGACCCAAGCCGCGCTCTCCGCGCGCATCGCGCTATGCGACCTGGAGTGGGAAAGCGGGCAGCTGCAGGCAGCTCGATCGGCACTGGGTGATTTCACGCCCGAGCAACTGGCAGCCGCAGGTGCCAGTGAATCCCACGTGCAGGCCTTCGAGCAACGGCGGCAGGCGCTGAAGCCGTTGCTGGAGCCGCAGCTTTCCCCATCGCTCGCCGCAAGCGAGTCGGGCGTAGTCCCGAACGCTGGGCTAGGCGGCGACGCAAAGGCGCTCGCCCAGGGCGAGCATACCTGGAGCCTGCGCATCGACGACGGCGGCGACTCCAGCCCGTTCAACGTCGCGCGCGGGGGCGATACGCACAACTTGCTGCCGGTCGTGCACAAGGACACGGTGTACGTATGCAATTCGATGAACGTTCGCGCCATCGATTTGGGCACGGGCCGAGAATTGTGGAAATCCGCCGAGGCCCCCGGCTGGGACCTCGTCGATCGCGGCCAGGTAACGGCGCCCAATCAGCGCACGGGCATCCAACGTCCTTTGAGACGCCTGGAGTTCTTCGAAGCCATCGACCGCCGCAATGCCTTGATCGCGCCGGCCACCGACGGGCGCGTGGTGGTGGCTCCCTTGCAGGTGCCGCTCACCCAAGTCGGCAGCCAGAACTTCCAAAGCCTGCGCATCACGTACGTCATTCCGGATCGGCGCTTGTTCGCTTTCGACGCGCGCACGGGCGCGCCGCTGTGGAATCACCTGCCGCCGCTGCTAGCCGACTCCGAGAACTTGCCCTTGGAACGCGTGGCGCGCGTCGCCGCACCGCCGGTGCTGGCGGGCTCGCGGTTGCTCGTACCGCTGTATCGCATTCAGGGGCGTGTGGACTATCACGTCGCGTGTTTTGACCTAGCCAGCGGAGAACGCCTGTGGTCGACGCCAGTGGTGTCGGGGCAACTGCCGCTGAACATGTTCAATCAGCACTCGCGCGAGTTCTGCTCGGCGCCGTTGGTCGTGGAAGGCCAGCGCGTGCTCGCGCAAACCCAGCTCGGGGTGCTCGCAGCGCTGGACCTCTTCAGCGGAGACATCCTGTGGGAATTGCCCATCGATCCCATCCCGATTCCGCGCATGGGTCACGACTGGGTGGCGCCCGAAAGGGAGCAACACTGGCGCAACGCGACTCCGATCGTGCAAGGCTCGGTGGCTGTATTTGCGCCGCTTGACTGCTACGACATGATCGGGGTGGAGCTGGAAACCGGCAAACCGCTGTGGATCGCTCCGCGCGCCATGTTCTTGCCCGAGGGCAAGCGATTCCTGGAAACTCCGCTGCGCTTGTTTGGTGCCAGCGCGGAGCGCTTGTACGTCGCCGGTCCTGCGATAGCCGCGGCGCGCGCTGCGAACGGACTGCGAGAAGTGCCGCGCGCGGACCCGCTGCGCGGAATGAGCGAAGAACTGGCCCCGGAGGGCTTCTTCGACCCCAGCTACTTGGCTTGGCCGAGCTTGCTCGCCCGCCACGTGGTGGTTCCCGGCCCCGAAGCGCTGCTCGTGCTCGATGCGCAGGACCTCAAACGCTCCGTAGCCGGCCTGGGCGGAACTTGGCCCTCCGGATCGGGTGCGGGCAACATGCTCGTGGCGCCGGACTGGAGTTTGGTGCTGTCCAACAAGTACCTCTGGGCAAACGTCGACTGGCAGGCGCGCATGGAGCGGCTCCAGGCGCAGGTTCGCGAGCACCCTTTGGACCCGTCGCGGCGCTTGGCTCTGGCTGGGATGTACTTGCAGCGCGCCGACCTGAAACTGCGGCTTGGCATCCTGCGCGAAGCCGTCGACTTGGCGCAGCAAGCCCAGCAAACGCTGGTGTCGCCCGCGGGCTGGGAACGTGAGCCGGCGCCAGATGCGCTTGTGGCCGGCGAAGTGCGCGCCCTGAGCTATCGCGCCGCCATGCTGCTCGCGCGCGCCCACTGCGAACTTGCGGACACGGCGCTCGGACTGGAGCACGCCGAGCGTGCCCTGCACCTGGCGCACGATGCACTCGAAAAGGCCAGCGCCGTGGTGCTCGCGTTGGAAATCGGACGGCTGCGCGGCGGCTGCAGGGAGCTCACTGCGCTGATCGCCTTGCTGCGCGAACTCCCCACCGACCTCTCGCTGGCAGCCATTGCGCGGCAGTCCACCGGCGAGGGAACCAGGCCTTTGGACAGCTCGCTGGAACTCACGACGCTGGCCGAGTGGACGCGCGACTTGGCTTTCGATTGCGCCAAGTCGAACCAAGATGTGGCGCTGGAGTTCGAGTTGCTCGATCAGGCCTTGGAATCCAGCCCGGACCAGGCGCTAGGGGCCGCGCTGGGCGTGTACTTGGGTGCAAGCTCGTCGCCGGACCCCGCCGACCTGCCAGCGCGCCCCGGGCGGCGTTTGGCGGCCGATCACTTGGCGGAGCTATTGGCGCGCGACGAGCGCGCGCGCGATTTGTTCGTGCCTTTCCAAGCGCGTGCCCAAGCGGCCCTCGAGCAGGCACTGGCCGCCGGTGACCCCGCGTTGCTGGAGCGCCTGTCTTCGCGCTATCCGCACACGGATGCGGACCTACGCGCACAATCCCTGCGCCTGGAACGCGCTTTGGAAAGCGGCTCGCTCGCGGAAGTCGCCCAGCTTGTGCAGCGCGTGCTTCCAACCGACTTGCGTTGGAAGCAAGTATCCGCACTGGCAGGCTCCAGCCATTGGCTAGCCCTGGACGCCCTGGAACGCAGCGCGCGCCGCTCGTCCAACACGGCCCTAGCCGATCGCTTGCGCGCGCGCATGTCCCGCCGGCACTCCGAAACCAAGGAGTTTCCCAGCGACGGCAGCCTGCCCGGCCCGTGGACGCTCACAGGGCCCAACGTGGTGCTCGGACCGAGCCTCGAAACCAGTGCCATGCTCGACAACACCGAACGGCTCTTGTGGGTGGTCGACGAGGATCCCGATCCCAGCGCGCCGATCGAAGACTCCGCTGCGTCCGAGATCCATGACCCAGGGCACCGAAAATCTTTGGCCACGTCGATTTGGATCAGCAGCACGAACCAGGGCAACTCGGCGGTCTTGACCGCCACCGGCCCGGACGGTCCCAAAGCAGGTGAACCGCCGAGATGGCGCGAAAACTTGGGTTCGTTCGCCGAGGTTTGGGGAGCCTTTCGCCACGCCGACAGCTTGATCCTTTTTGGACCCACCCAGGTAGCTGCCGTCAACCTGTTTGACGGAAGGCGGCTGTGGGCGCGCGCCGCCGGCCGCTACGGGCACTATTCGAAAGCGCACTATCAGTCCGGCGTCTTGATCCTGCGTACTCAAAGCGAAAGCGGTCAGGACGAGATGCTTGCATTGGACGCCGTAGCCGGCATCGAATTGTGGCGCCGCAACGTGCATGCACGCACTGATTCGCATCTCTTGGTAGGGCCGGAGCATGCGCTGCTGCTGGCCAACGATGGCAGCCGCTGCACGATCGAAGCCATCGATCTGTTTTGCGGACGGCTGAGCAGCACGATCGAGCTGGAGCGCAGCTTGTCCGAAGCCGATCTGGCCGGCGCTTGGATCGCCGAAACCACTGCGTATTTGCCGCGCTTTCCGCGCGCCAGCACCGCGAAGGACCGCGAGCAGGCCGTGCTGACGGCCCTGGACCTCGACAGCGGAGAGTCGAGCTTCGAAGTTCCTGGCGACCCGCGCCGGGAACTCGATTTGGTTTTCGTTTGCCCGCAGGGCTTGTTCCTGTTGTTCCAGCCCGCCGGTGGTCCCGATACACCGCGCGATGGAGCGTCGCCCCATGGCCTATTCATGGAAGTCAACTCCAGAAGCGGTCGCACTCGCAATTTGAATCAAATCAGCGTGGCACCACTCGACGTGGCGTTCGGCCCTTCGATGCGCAGCGTCTTTTTCGCGCGCGAGCCTTTCCTGTTCTTGCGCAGCGAGCCCGCGGCCGGAGAAGACGTCATGTTGCGCATGATTCACCTGCCCTTTGGCGAGCGCTGGCGCACGCGCCTGGAAACACCGTCTGAGGCCGACCCCTCGCCCATGATCGATGCATGGGTCGCCAGCGCACAGACCGTTGCGCTGTGCCGGAGGCCCCTGCCGGGCGAAAGCCAAGGCGACGCGCTCGAACTCGCGCTGCTCGATCGCGGCACGGGGCGGCTGCTCTACCGCCGGCAACTGGTCGAATTCCAAAGTCCCAAAGATGCACTCAGGCTGCAGGCCATGGGACGATTGCTGGTGGTTACGGATGGCCGCGAGTCCCTAGTTCTACGTTCCCCTTGAAGAAGCGAGACACCATGCCCTGGAACATCTGGACGCTAGCCGCAGGCAGCAGGATCTTGGAGTGCCGGCGCTTGGCGCTTTGCGGCATGCTTGCCGCCGGGGTTTCGTCGCTAGCCCTGGGATTGGCGCGCGCGGCCCCCAAGCCCCCCCAGGGCACGGGGCCGGCAGCGCCGGCGTCCGGGTCGCTTCCGCCCGGGCGCGCTGCGCAGTCGGAAACACTTGCGGGGAACTCGAAAGCGACCAAGACGCGTGCCAGCGGCGACGATCTGCTGGTCGAGGTCACACCCGAGCACGCACTCGCCGTCGAACACGGTTTGGCTTGGCTCGCGAAGAACCAGTCCGAGGACGGCAGTTGGACGGCCAAAGTCGGCTACAAGCTCAACAACGACTACAACCACTTGCATGCCAACCGCGGGCACGTGGGTGTCACGGCGCTCGCCGGCATGGCCTTCTTGGCCGGCGGCCACTTGCCGGGACGCGGAGAATACGGCGCGGTCGTCGAGCGCGCGCTCGGCTATGTGCTCTCGGCAGTGCAACAAGATGGCTACATCACCGCCAACGACACGCGCATGTACAGCCATGCCTTCTCCGCGTTGTTCTTGGCCGAGATCTACGGCATGACCCATCGGGCGGACATCAAGCAGAGTCTGCAGCTCGCCATGGACTTCATCGTCCAGTCGCAGAACGAGGAAGGCGGTTGGCGCTACGTGCCTTACGCGCGCGAATCGGACATGTCGATCGTCGTGTGCCAGGTGTTGGCATTGCGCGCGGCGCGCAACATCGGCATCCGAGTGCCCAAGACCACCATCGATCGCGCCGCACGCTACGTCGTCGATTCCGCGGTCAGCGAGGACTCGCTGGTGCGCCATTATCCGGGTGCGTTCCGCTTCGAGTCGGAGATCGGCTCGTTCCACTACCAAAAGCAGGACGGATCCCGTTCCTCGTTCGCGGTCACGGCCGCGGGAGTTACTGCGCTGTATGGTGCAGGCGTGTACTCCGATGAAGCCATCGAAGACGGCATCCGCTATCTGCGTGGACGCTTGTCCGAGTTCCAGCGCATGTACGGCCGTCGCAGCGGAGGCCACTACTTCTTTTGGTACGGTCATTACTACGGCGTGCAGGCCATGTACACCGCTGGTGGCGAAGGCTGGGTGGACTACTTCGGCACCGTGCGCGACGAGATCTTGAGCATGCAAAACGAAGACGGATCGTTCCCCAATGCCGTCGGACCGGGCCCGGCCTTCGGCACCGCCATGGGCGTCTTGATCCTGGAAATCCCCTATCGTTTCCTGCCCATCTTCCAGCGCTGACGGGCGACCAAACACCTAAAGATGGCAAGCGCATCCAAACCCAAACCGGGGGCCGCTACCCAAAGCGCCAAGCGCGGCGTCGACTGGAAGCTGCCCCACACGCCCAGGCTCGCGGCGTTGCTGGAGCGCGTGCGCTCGCGATTGGTGCGTCTGTGCTTGATGCAGGGCCTGGGCGTGCTCTTGGCCGGGGCCAGTGCCTGGCTGCTGTGGAGCTACGTAGCCGATCGCAATCTGCGCGTGCCTTGGTTCGTGCGCGCCGTTCACCTCGTGGTGTTTGCCCTCGTTTGCGGCTGGATTCTGTGGCGCCATGTGCTGCGCCCCTTGTGGAACATCCCGGGTCGGCGCGGGCTGTCGATCTTGCTCGAGCGCACGGATCCTGCCAGCCACCAACTCTTGGTCAGCGCAGTCGAATTCCAGCGCCCGGGTGCCGAGGGACTGGGCGATCCAGGCTTGGTGCGGCGGGTGCTCGAGCGCGCGGAATTGGCTGCTGTACAAGCCTCGCCGGCAGGCGTGTTCGATGCACGGCTGCCGCGCCAGCGGCTGGTGCTCGGGCTGTGCTTGGCACTCCTCTCCCTTGGTCTTTGGGCCGCCTATCCGGGCCAAGCGCGTATTTTTTGGGCGCGCTTTTTCCTGCAATCGGCGCGCTGGCCCAAGGACACGCACCT
>JAKFYL010000065.1 GCA_021730845.1 Planctomycetota bacterium
GTGGAAATCGAATCCTGCTCGCGCGGAAGCTTCGCGGTCGAGGGATGTGCCAAACCACGTGAGCGCGACCAGCAGCGTCGCCTTCCCGTTCGGCATCGAGCGAATTTCCTGTCCCACGTCGTGACCGTTCATCCTGGGCATGCCGATGTCGCAAAACACCAACTGCGGTCGAAAACTGGCGAACTCCGACAGCCCCTGAGCCCCAGAAAGGGCCGTACGAACATCGTGCCCACCAACGCGCAAGAGCATCGATAGGCTAACGGCCGAGTCTTCGTTGTCGTCGATGACCAAGATGCGCAGCGGTTCGCTAGACGTCGCTACGGGCTTGTCCGCTGGTTTGCGCGCCGCGCTGCCGGACGCCGCGGCGGGCAAGCGCACCTGAAACTCGCTTCCGGTCCCTGGTCCTTCGCTGTGGACTTGAACGCTGCCTTTGTGAAGCGCGACCAAGCGCTTCACCAGCGTCAACCCGATCCCGAGCCCCCCCTCGACGCGCTCTGATCTTCCGCCGCCTTGCATGAACATATCCCAGATTCTCGAACGCATGCCGACCGGAATCCCCTGACCCGTGTCGTGCACGCTAATCTTGAATTCCGCGCCCTCGCGCTCCACAGTTAGCCAAATGGAAGCCCCTTCGCCACTGTACTTGTGGGCGTTGTTCAGCAAGTTGGTTACGACCTGCATCAGCCGATCGTAGTCGCCGTCGATCCAAGCCGGCGTTGGGGGAAGCGAAACGAACAAGCGCTGCCGTTTGGCCAGGATTGCCGGCAGCGCTTGGTCCGCAGCGTGGCGCATGGGTTCGCGCAAATCGATGCGCTGGACTCGCAGCTCGAGCTTGCCCTGGCTGATGCGGCTAATGTCAAGCAGGTCGTCGATTAGCCGCGTCATGTGTTTGATCTGTCGTTCAATGAACTCAAACGCTTGCGGAGCGTGCTCGGGCCCACCCTGTTTCAGCAATTCCAGCCCGTTGCGCAAGGGTGCCAGAGGATTGCGCAGCTCGTGAGCCAAGAGCGCGACAAATTCGCTGTTCCTTTGGACTGCCTCGCGCTGCGCCTGTTCGGCTTGCTTGCGAAGTTGGATGTCGTAGTTCATCGCGACCCACTCGCGCACGGTTCCATCCTCGTCGATTACGGGGACGGCACGCGTCGCCGTCCACAGGTAGGCGCCATCCGCGAGCCGCAGGCGAAACTCTCCGTAATAGGGCTGCTGCTTGGCGACGGCTTCCTTCCATGCCGTGCGGACGTGTTCTTGGTCTTCGGGATGGACTGCTCGCAGCCATCCGTCGCCCACCCATTCTTCGTAGGATTGCCCGGTCGCAGCTCTCCAGCTGGGGGAGTCTTCACGAGTGCGGCCAGAGGCTTCCGTCGTCCACACGATCTGAGAGGAAGCCGCAACCAACGACTGGAAGCGCATGACCCCGCGCGCCAACGCTTGGTCTCGCTCTCGCTGCTCCCTCGTGTCTCGCAACACGATGATCGACCCCTGCGAAACTTTGGAGTGCCCACCCAGCGGGGCAGCGGTGCCGTCGACGGGCAAGACTCGACCGTCGGCCAGGCGAATCGTGGCTGCTCCGTTTGTTCGATGGACCCCCCCCTCTTTCTGCGCGCGGTCGAGGATCGACTCGCGGCTTGAGCTGGCGGATTCGTCGATGAACTGAAGGATGTCCGTCAGTGGTGTGCCGAGCTTTTCGTTGCCAACCGAAAGGACGGCTTGGCACGCAGGATTGCAAAAAGTCAGCCGGCCTTGATCGTCCGTGACGATGACCGCGTCACCAATGCTGGACAAGGCGTTGCGGAAGCGATCCTCGGCTGCACTCGAAGCACGCGCCACACTCTCCCGCAATCGATCAAATCGCGCTACGAAGAAGTACACGGCCGAGAGGAGCAGAACGCTTGAAATGGTTACGCTGCTCTCCAAAATGAGTGCTGCGCTAGAGCTCTTGCGAGCGGAGCGGGTGCGTGCTAGTAGCAGATCCTGCTCGTGCGACTCGATTTCTTGGATCTGCATGAGAGCCAGATCCATAAATTGCTTGCCCTCCCCGGTTCGCACCATGCGGGCGGCGCCTTCGAGGTCGCTCTGCTTGGCGGTTTCCAGCAAGCGCTTCAAGTGTGCGAATGTGGCCTTGACGGTCGCAGCCAGATCGCGAACCCGCGCGCTTTGCAGCGCGTCATATTGTGCCAGGCTTTCCAACTGCGCCATCTCAGCCTCGATTTTCTGGATGGCGGCTTCGTAGGGTTCCAGAAATTCGGGATTGCCCGCCACTACGAAGCTTCGCACACCGGTTTCAGCGGCTGTCACCACGCTACTCACCAAACGACCCTGGGAAATCATGTGGTGAGCATGAATGATCAGTTCCGAATTCTTGCGCACCTTCTGGGTGTAATGCAAATCAAGCCATCCACCGCCCGCGGCGAGCGCCATCAAGAACAGAAAGCTCAATTGAATTCTGGCGTTCAGCGCGAAGCTCGGCCCGCGCGAGAAACGGTGAAAATCGAGGCGCTTGAAAAAGCGAGCCGCTCGGCGGTTAGGCATGGGGTGTTCCCAAAGGGCCGCAGTCCCCACTCGCTGCATCGTGTTGCACGCACGACTACGGGCGGGGATCTACCGCAGGTGGTTAGATGGCGGCTGCAGGCACACACCAACAGCTACGCTCCCGGAGTATAGCAAACTGTATGCTTTTCTACGCTTGGCGCCAGTTTCCGCCCGGATACCAAACGCGCTTTTCGCGGCGCTGCGCTTGCGTACGATGCTCGGCCGCGCAGCGTCAGCTTGCAGTAGTCGATGCAGGCCATCTTTCCGCGGTTAGGCCTGCTTGGGCAGGCTCAGGCGCATGCTTGCACCCGTGCCGAGGGTACCGATCAGCGTAAGGGCCCCACCATGTGCCTCCAAAATTGCTTCTGCCAGCCCAAGCCCCATGGCGCATTCTGTTCGCGCCGAGCCTCGGCCGTGAATCAAGAACTCTTGCAGGGTCACTGGCTTTCGCGGAATTGCTTGCTGCGCGCCGCTGTCGCCGCATTCGAAATCGAGCAGCAACTCGGAACTCAAGCAGGCGATTGATACTTGGGCTTCAGCGATCAGAGCGTTGCGAGCGTCGGCCAAGGCGGCTACAAAGGCCTTCCATGCAAAGCCCACGATCTCTGCGTCCACATCGCAAACTGCGGCAAGTGAGCCGGGCCCGAGCTTCACGGATCGCGACCCGCCGTAAAAGTCCAGCACGGACCGGGCCAACAACAGAACATCAACGTCCGCAAAATGCAAGGGGCGGCTCGCGAGTTCAGAGGCAGTGGCCAGTCCCTGTACCATCCGAGCGGCACAGGCGGCATTGCTGCGAATGCGTTGGCTGAGGTCGGCGATCGCTTCGTGGTCCATCACATGGCCCGACTCGAGTACGGCCGCGTAGTTCACGATCGCGCCTAGAGGAGTTCGCAGATCGTGGGACAACGACCGTCGGACCCGTTCCAGAAAGGCCCCGCTTCGTTTGTCGAAACCGCTCAGCTTATGTTGGAGCATTGCCCTGATCTTCTGACGCGCGGACGCCTTTCGCAAGGTAGAATCACCAAACGCTGCGACCGAGCGGGCTCTACTGCCATCGAGAGCCGAAACGGACCCTTGGATCTGCGAATGAGCTTGGCGAGGCACGAAGTCCAGCGCCAACAGGCCCGGACCGGAATTAACCCCCGCAGGCAGCCTAGTCTAAGCTGCGGTTGGAGATGCACCCGCCTTCAGGGGACCAAGGGCTTCCTCCCCGTTACCAAGCCAGCAAGCAAGGATAGCACGAACAGGACCACGAATACCCAAAAAAGAGTCGTGGCGATTCCCGAAGCAGCGCCTGCAATGCCACCGAACCCCAAAAAAGCGGCGATGATTGCGACAATGAAGAATGCCAACGCGTAGCGCAACATGAAATCTCTCCGATTGTGGACGGACGTGTTTCTAAGTGGATGAAAAACGGTGTGGTACCGAGGCGCCTGGCGATCGCTCGCCTGGACCGTCATCGCATCCAGCACGAAACGTGCCACGCCTTTTGCTCGGTTCCTGCCCCACCAGACACGCGCGAACGCGCGCTTTCTACAAATGGTCACGCTAGGGGCGAGGCTTCGTAGACACTCAAGCGTGTGTACAGGGTCTTCAGGCTGATGCCGAGCGCACGTGCCGCAGCGGCCTTGTCGCCATTGAAATGCAGCAAGGTAGCCTTGATCAGGGTGCGCTCGGCGTCCGCAATCGAAGCGCCAACCGGCACCGTGATCACGTTTCCGGGCGCGCTGGCCAAGTGGTCACCGGCGAACCCCGCTGCGGCATCCTCCGCGCGCAACAAATCCCCGGCCAGAATGTACGCGCGGTGCACCGCATTGCGAAGCTCACGCGCATTCCCGCGCCACTCCTGCTGGTTCAACAAGTCTAGCGCTCCGGGAGCCCAGCGCTTGTCGGTATGATTCGATGCGTTGTGGCCGTCGAGGAAATGCTGCGCGAGTAGCGCGACATCGCCAGCGCGCTCGCGTAACGGCGGTAGTCGAATCGGGAATACTGCCAACCGGAAGTACAAGTCTTCGCGCAGCTTCCCGCACTCGATTGCAGTTTTCGGGTTGCGATTGGTGGCAGCCAAGACGCGCACATCCGTCTGCACCGAGTCCGCGCTGCCGAGGCGTTGCACTCGCCCGGTTTCCAACACCCGCAACAGCTTGACTTGAAGTTGCAGCGGCATTTCGGTGATTTCATCGAGGAACAACGTGCCGCCGTTGGCGCGCTCGAAAAACCCACGGTGTTGGCGATCGGCACCAGTAAAGCTGCCTTTCTCATGCCCGAACAGTTCGCTTTCTATCAGACTCTCCGGGATCGAACCGCAGTTCACGGCAATCAGGGGCCCCGACTTGCGCTGGCTCAAATCATGCAGCGCCTGAGCAACGATTTCCTTACCTGTACCGCTTTCACCTTCGATCAAGACACTGGCCTTTGTCGGAGCAACCCGCTGGATCATGTCGAAAATGGGCTGCATCGCGGGAGAACGGCCCACGATCGGTCCAAGGCGCCCCCGTTCACGCAGCGCGGAGCGCAGATCGACAACCTCGCGTGCGAGCTGTCGAACGCGGGTCACACGTGATAGCGTCGCTTGCAGTGCACTCTGGTCGAGCGGCTTCGTCAAATAGTCTGCTGCACCGCGGCGCAGTGCGTCCACCGCGGCATCCACTGACGCGTAGCCGGTGATCATGACGACTTCGACGCCTGGGGGACGGGCGGGATCTTCCAATAGATCGGAACCGCATCCATCCGGCAAATCCTGGTCGGCCATGACAGCATCGAACGGCTGCGCCTTGAGCGCTTCGCGAGCATCAGCAAGCCGGTCGCATTGATGCACTTCGTGGCCAAGTCCAACCAAAAGCCGTGCAAAGCTATCGCGAAAACTCTGGTCGTCATCCACCACGAGCAGCTTGAGCAAAGTAAGAATTTTGGTCATGGGAGATTCCGCGTGATGAGGTTTCGCATAGTATCGCATTTGCGACCCGCCGACACACGATTGGCACGAAAGTGACGAAAGCATCACGGAAGCAATGTGTGGAAGTTGCTACGCAACGCCGCCTGAGGGGGCTTGCCTGGGGCTGGCACGATGATTGCCAGTCGCTTGCCGGCCCGTAGTTGCACGCCATTTGTATGCGTCGATGCGCGGCAGTTTAGATCCTCAACTCATTTCATGGAGATAGCTTTATGATGTTTCTATTACCGATCTTGGCTGCGGCTGCTTGCATGGTTGGGCAGACCGGTTCCGCGAATCAGAGCGCAACAGCCACGCCTCGAGAGGCGATCACGAACCATGTACTGGCACCGGCCGGCAAAGTCCTCGGACTTTCGGTACACAACAATTCTGAGAAGAACCTGGGCGAAATTGGCGATCTGCTGATCGACCCTCGCACTGGAGAGCTTCGCTACGCGGTTCTGGAAGTTGGCGGATTCCTTGGAATGGGAGAAGCCCAGCGAATCGTACCGTGGGCCTACGTTCAGGTCATGCCCAACGAGAAGGAACTGAGCAAGTTCCACGCTGGCACGAGCCTCACGGAAGCTCAAGTGAAAGCCGCCCCGACTTTCAAATCAGGCGAAGTCTACGGCGAGGACTTGGATCGTCGCGTGGAAGCCACTTTCGGTTCGCATCGAGATTGGGCCTACCACGGCGAGGGCAAGCCGACGTTTGTCAAAGCTAGCGATTTGAAAGTGCGACTCAAGGACGCCACGGGACGTGAAATTGGCGAAGTCGAAAGCCTGGTCCTGGCGCCGCAGAATGCCTGTGTTGCCTATGCGGTCCTCGACACCGCGAAGGAAGCGGGTGACAAGAGTGTTGCAGTGCCATGGAGCGAAATTCGCTACGCGTACGACCCGCAAGGCAAACTGGGCGCAAACACGACGATCGAATTGAGCCGTTTCGCGAACGCTCCGGAATACGACTCCAAGGACTGGAAGCGCATGTCCGGCACGCCCTGGATGAACGAGATTTGCAGCTACTACAGCTGCGAGCCGTTCTGGAAGTCGTCGCGCTTTGCTTCGGCGCGCAAGCTACCCGATCCCAAATCCCCGTAGTGAGGCGATGGCTTTAGCCATCCCTAATTCAATTTGAGAACCACTGTAACTAGGAGAATGCTATGAACTGGGACAAAATCGAAGCAAACTGGAAAGTGTTGTCGGGCAAGGCCCGCGAACGATGGGGCAAACTGACCGACGACGACATCGACAAGATCGCCGGCAAGCGCGAACAGCTCGAGGGCCGACTTCAAGCTTTGTACGGCACGGGCCGCGAAGAAACGAAGCGGCAAGTCGATGATTTTCTCATGCGATTCGGCGCGGAACCGGAAGTTCGGGACCAACAACGCTCGGCCTAGTGACTATTCCTGGCGGGGTGGGCTGTGGAGCCTGCCCCGCCGCTTTTATGCCCAGCACATGCTCGGCCCAAAAGAGCGGAATGAAGCTGGCGGTCCCGCGCGTGCGTGACATTGCACCGATGGGGAAAGGAGAAGAGTGCGGCGCTCATCCTCACCCGTTCAAGTTCAACGGATCCGTTGCGGCCAGAGCGGCGCCCAAGAGTGGACGGCAGCGGTGCTGACCGATCTATGACGGCCACTTGTAGAAATGATCATCCGCAGGCTTGCAGGGCCTGCATCCTCGATGTCCAGCGGAGTGGAACGGAAGTTGCTTGAGAGAAAGTCAGTCACGTGAGACGACCGATTCCACCCGTTCCTGGCTACACACGACTTCCTCAAATGAACCAAGCACAAAATCCCATTTCGAATCCGGGTACTTCACGCACGAACAGCTCCGGACGAGACACGAGTCTGGCCGAACACACCAGCAAGGTAGTCGACGACGTTCGGGAACTCGGGAGTGCCGCCATGGCCAGCGCCAGCGATGCCCTGGGAGCGGCCAAGCAAAAGGGCAGTGAAGCCGTCGACCACGCCCGCGAACGCGGGCAGCAGTTGATGGAAAAGGGACGCGCAGGCGTCGAGCGGTCTCGCGATCAGATGATGGAGTGCGTGGCCGAGAATCCATTCAAGTCCGTGCTCATTGCCGCAGGCGTTGGGGCACTGATCGGCTACGTCATTCGCGGTCGTGAGTGATCCGATTTCTTGAAACACCGCTGGCGACGGCCCGGACGATCCCGCCACCAACTTCGACCCCTAACTACCCCTATGACTACGATCGAAGAACGCATGACGAATGGTCCGCGGCCGCACGCGGCGAACCCTAGGCACTACCCGCTTGAGCTGCACGAAGCGGTTTCGGCCGTGAAGGCCGAATTTCGGGAGGCGCGCGCCGCGCTCGGTCGAAGCTTGCGCCTCCAACGCAAAGCCCTGCGCTTGGCGGCTTTCGACTCGGCCTACAAAGCCGGCATAGGACTGGTGTACTTCGGCTTGGCTCTGACTATGTCCATCGCGGCGGCTCTCCTTGGCCTGAGCGGGCTGCGCGAGGGGCTGGTCGTATGGACGCACGGCGCTTGGTGGGCGGATCTGCTTCTGGCACTGTTTGTGGCTCTAGCTCTTGCAGCAAGCGCGCTTGCGTTGCGTCGACGCGTATTTCGCTCCATCTTGATTGGTAGCAATCGTGTTTTCCGAGGCGCGCCCGTGTCGTCGCCAGCCAACCCCCAACCTGCTCGATGAGTCGTGAACTGGATGCTTTGCGACGCCTGGCTCGTACCGAACAGGCCCAGGCTTTGGTGTGCCTGCGGCGACTGCCGGCGCGTTGCGGGGACGCGATGAGCGCGCTGGCCCGCGAGCACCCTTTGCTCAGCGCTGGTGGCGCCTCGATGATCGCGCTTCTAGTGATTGGCCGCCGCCGCAGGCGCAAGGGAACGAGCGGCTCGAAATCGATACCTGCAGCCTTGGCTGCGCTCGGTACACAAGCCTTGCCGGGCCTGCTTCGTTTCGCCGGACTGACGCTGGCAACAACCGCCGTGGGTTCGAAAAGTAAGGAGTCCCCAGCGGCGCAATCGGCTGACGGACCGCAGGTCGCGCCTGGCGAGCAGGCCTAAAACTCTCGCACCCAACGCTCGTACGTCCCGCGCAGTTTGCTTGGAAGCAACGCGCGAGGCTTTCTGACGCATCAATCCCAGTTACCGTATCCGCGCTGAGTGGCCTCGAATGGCCCCATACTTTAGGAGATGATCATGATTTCTTTGTTGCTTACAACAGTTGGCGTCCTGCCGTTCAGCGTCTACCAGGCGCCGCAAGCGCACGATCCCGTCAGTTCGATCCGAATCGGCTGGGAACACCCAGCTGGCGCAGGCCCAGCTAGCGACTATTATCTACGCGTTTTTGGTGGACTAGTCACGATGGAGAGTTCGTCTGGTCCGGACGAAGATATTGATTTCGATGAAGGGTACTTGCTTTCCTTGGGCCTAGGCCATCGCATTGGTGCACGTGAGACCGGCCTGGGCTTTGCCCTGGAACTCGAAGGCCTGTGGACGGACCAAGATGCGGAAGACGAAGGGCCAATCCAAGCCGTTCGAGACGTAACTGTGGGCGGCCTGATGCTAAACGGCATCGCCGACTATCGCGCTTGGGATCGTGTCAGTCTGTATGGAGGTGCGGGCATCGGCGCGGCTTGGCTGGACGTCGGCACCACCAGCGACGCGGTCAACGACTTTGACGACGAGGACGGTCCGTTTCTCGCCTGGCAAGCGAAAGCGGGCGTTGCATGGCACCTGAGTTCGAATCTGGCGCTTTCCTTGGGATACCGGTTCTTGAACACCGATGACGCGGAAATCGACGATGGGATCGGGAACGCCAGTTTCGATCTGGAAACCCAACAACACGTTGTGGAAGTAGGCTTGATTCTAGGACTGTGAACAACCATCTGGGTGCTTGCGGTCTGCGGGGCAGGCAACAGCCGCGCAGACCATTTTCGTGAAGACCAAGCCGACCCTGGCCAAGAATATCCGCATGTCCGGGTGATCCACGCTAGGCCAGTAGTTCGAACTGGATCTCCGAGAAACCTTCGCGCGCGAAGCCGCGCTGGGCACGAGACTTGCGAAGTTGCAATCACTTCTCCCATGGGAACACCTCCACACCAGGCTCGGATTCGTGCGCGCGGACCGGACACAACTTGATGCTTCGATGAACCGGTGATCGCAGGCCTTGCGCAGGATCGAAACTTCGGACGTTTCGCTAGCCCCTAAGCTCAATCAAACCCCGGCGCGGGCACATAGCCTGCGCCCACTTTCCAGTCCCCTTCAACTAAAGTGCAAAACCGTGAAAAAAAAGACCAACCCCACCTTGTCCAAGACTCAGCTGACCAACCTCGTGCACCAGGCTTTGGAAACGGAGTTAGGCGGTGTGCAAGTGTACCGGATGGCGATCAAATGTGCCCAGAATGAGGACTTGCGAGCGGAGTGGGAAAAGTACTTGGGCGAGACCGAAATCCATGTGGAGAAGCTCGAGGAAGTCTGCGTAGCGATGGGGCTAGATCCCGAGCAGGACGCGCCAGGACGGAAAGTCGTGCGACTCATCGGCAAGTCGCTCGTCAAGGCCATGCAATTAGCCGTTGGAGAGGCATCTCCGGAAGAGGCGGAAATCGTGGCCGCGGAGTGCGTAACTCTGGCGGAGACCAAGGATCACATGAACTGGGAACTCTTGGGCAAAATCGCCAAGACGCTCACTGGCGAAGCGAAGCGCACCCTTACCGAGGCCTATGAGGCGATCGAGGACGAGGAAGACGAGCATCTCTATCACACGACCGGATGGGCTCGTGAGCTCTGGATTCAGTCGCTCGGGATGCCGGCCGTGCTCCCGCCACCCGAGGAAAAGAAGGACGTCAAGACGGCCATCGGTGCCGCACGCGCGAAGCAGTCTTCCGGCCGTTGATCGGGAGCTGTTGCCACGGTGGTCGGAGTTCAGGGTTCAAGACGGAGTCCTCGAACACTGCGCAGGCATCCATGTAGCGACCCCTGACGAGCGGGGCTACCCGACACTCTTCCACCGGGGAGCTGAGACGCGTTTCACCCTGACTCCGCGCCTGTGCGCATACGTAGCCAGGCAGCTTGCGAGCAGCGCGATGGTTGCGCGAAGTGTAGAATACGTTTGTCGAGGCTAGACGAGAAGTCGATCTCGAGGGTGACCGCGATTGACAATGGAAACACTGGGGACCGCGACGACCTCTGATTCGATTGCTTCAAGACCGGAATCGAGCCAGATACCTGGGCAGTGGCATCCAACTTGCAGTAGTTCCTGTCTTAGAGCACTCGAACCCAGCGCACGTTGAACGTATCGCTACAGATCGGTTCGGCGAAAGTGCATGTTGTCTCGCGGTAACATTTCAACTCAATTGACCCCAAATTCGAACGCAAAGGAGCCATCCATGAACGACGACCCCAAAATCAACAAGAGACCAGTCACTCTTGGAAACTCATCGCTTTCCAATGGAACCTCGGCTGGAAGCGATAGCCAAGCGAACAATCCAGCTCCCGGCTTTACAACCAACGACGTTCCGCCGCCGGAATTTGGTGACAAACCCCTCGAATCGTCAAGGGTAAGGGTACGTCACCCCATGTCAGACCACGCCGGTGCCCAAGACGCCTCTGTTGGAACGAACGAGAGCCCTGACGAAGACGCTGGCGAGGGACACAAGGGACCCCGAGTGGACGTTACGCGCGTTCCTTCCGATCACGATTCGCAGCACGAGCATCCTAGTGGCTCGAATCCCCAAGCTTCGCCACTGCATGCAAACCGTCCAGGCCAGCCGGACCAGCAAGCGCCTAAGCCGATGCAGAAAGACGACCACGGCAAGTCTGGCAACGACGGCTGCAATTCGGCCGCCCAAGTTGAAGAGGGGCAAGTGCGCCGTCAAAGTGAGAGCGCATCGAATGCCTAGGAACAGATCGAGGGGCAGGCCCAATGCCATTAACCGACTTTCGCGTGTCGATCGGGGTCGTGGACATGTCCTTGGGGCCCCCAACGTGATCTTGGTTTGAAACTGGCCTTTCGCGGGTTTTCATGCAGCGGAAGTAGCGCAGGTGAAATGCGTCCCGATGTCCCTGGCATTGCGGCGTGAGCCTTCGTCCCGAGGGCCTGACGCGAAAATGGTCTCGGTGACGGGTTCGGCCCGTAGGGACGCCGACAAGCGCAATCGTCGGGACCTCGCCAAAGCATGATTCGCGCTGCGCCCCCCGGCCTCCCGATCACAGAAGGTGGCCCAGCTTGCCCGAGTTGAGGGTGGCCTTGTATGGCCGGTCCTTGACACCTCCCTTGCATCGTATCGCTCGCGCTCCCGGAGCCCTCGAGAGTGCTCTGCCCCCCGGCCCTTGGTTGGCACACGCACTGTCCGCGAAAATGTTGCGGCAGGCCCTGAAGCGAGATGGCGTACAAGGCCCGGTTTCGTTCACCCCCGAACTTTCGGGTGCAACCCCAGCGCCGTTTGGGGCCCGACGCGCGGAATTTACGTGCGCATCCGTCGTGCCCCCGACGCATTTCTTGCCTGTGCGCCATTTGCGCCGGCGAATTGCAAGCCGCTTTCCAAACCTGCCGATCATCGTCGGCACTTGGACCCGCAAGTCCGAGCATCAGTAACTCAAGGAACGCCTTGCGACCATGATGGGTGTGCATCGTATCGCGTCGCTGGACTAAGCCAGCGCCAAACTGCGCGAGCCAGGCGGTTGCGTGCGCATCCAAGAAGCAACTCGCGTCCTTGTAGAGTCACCGAATACGGCGCCAACCGGATGAGCTGCACGCTCAAGTTCGCAGCACGCCGTCCCTGGGGGCGGGCCGCTGCGAGATGCCGTGCAACGCATCCGATCAGGACGCGAGAGAACCCGCCGCGCCAGAATGCAAAGCTGGCTTACTGACGTAACCTCTCGCCGGGTTTGGAGTTCAGTTCTTGGGCGGCTTCGTCAGCTCGCATGCCTGCTGCGCCACAGCGCATTCACGCGCTGCGGATTCGAGTTCAACTTGCGCATGGGAGACTCGAGTGAGGCATTCGCGAACTTCCGTTTCGAACTTCGGTACGTCCACGTCCGTGGATGACGCCAGGTTGGTCAGGGAATACGCGCGGGCCTTCTCCAGCTCGACGTTCGCCGCGGCATGCGCTTGCTCACGTTCGGCCACAACTTCGCCCTTCTCGGCCAGTTTGACTTCGCATTCGCGCCAGTGAATCAGGTTGTGCTGCGCGTCTGTACTTGCCTCTACGACCTGCAGTTTTTCGAGGGCTGCGTCCAAGTCCCCATGCGTGCCAGTCTCAGCGACGGTCACCACGGCTTTCGCCTTGTCGACATGCGCCTCCAACATTTTGAGTTCTTTCCTGGCCACGGTTAACTTGGCTTTGGCTCGGACGACTGTTTGGCGGGCGTTCGCCAACTCATCGCCGCAACGATCGTGCTCGACCCGCGCCTGGTCGATTGGTGCGCGTTGGGAGTCGGACAGTGAACCGATTATCGAGTCGTTTGCAGCCGTTGATTTTGGGTAGGTCGAGCACGCCGCTAGGGCGAACCAGGACATGAAGATGGGGATGCCGAGTGAGTTCATTGGTTTCCTTGGTAACACGGGCTATGGATCTCCAGTCTCTTACGCCACGTTGGCTCCCGACAAACGTAGGCTCATACACTGATCTGGACGTCGGGATCTAGGTACTCCCTCGGGCACTACGGCCGCAGTAGATTTCCGTCGATTTCGGAGATAGGACCGGCATGGGTGCGGCGCGTGATAGGGACACTCAGCGGCGACTGGCAACCGCGGCGCCAACCACGGAATCACTGTCCTTGTGCCGTGAGTCAGGCGACACCGAGCCTCGGAATTCTAGGAGCGATACCCGGCCGACTTGGATCGTGCGACCACCGCACCGTGGAGAGCTAGAGCGAGCACGGCACCAAGACATTTGTGGACTCTGCCGCGCGCGCTTCGGAAGTGTTCCGAGTGTCTCTTTTCTGCGCCCAGCAGATCACCAGCTACCTTTGCTGAGAATCCGCGCCGCAGCGCGAGAGACCCCTCGCCCGGTTTGATTCAATCGAAGTCCACGGCTGAATCAGTATCTTGAGCGCGTTCGTGAGTCCAGTCGAGCTGGACGAGGGCGGATCGCGGATCCAGGATTGGGTGTAGGCTAATGTTCCGAACAAGTGGCCCGCGCCGCCGCGGCCGGATTGGCTGATCATGCCCGTCAGCCTGGGAACGTCTTCACTTTGGCCTCGGGACGTAAGTTACGGAACGAAACTGTCGGAGTTGGCCTGCTCGACCGTGATCACGGAGCTGATCGGCAATTCAGACACCGCCCGCATCGCCAAGCACCACGTTCACGCGATGGGTTTGACCATCGTCGATGAGTGCAATTGCCTTCGCATCGACAGCCACTCCATCAAGGAGCGCTCGAGCGATACCGCGGCAGCGATGGAGGGGGTTGGAAACTGTGATTTCGTAACTCGAACCGCCAAAGCGCCAAGTGATTTGGTATTCGGGCCAAGCAGCCGGGATGCAAGGGGCGATCTCGAATGTAGATCCCTTGCGGCGCAACCCGAGGATGCTTTCCAGGCCTGCGCGGTACATCCAGCCCGCTGAACCGGTGTACCACGTCCAGCCGGCGCGGCCCTCGTGCCCCACGTGGGCGGAGACGTCTCCAGCCAGGACGTACGGCTCACCCTTGTAGCGGTCTACATCAGCCCGGGTTCGCGTGCGGTTGATCGGATTCAACATGTGGAATATTTCCGCCGCTTCATCACCGCTGCCAAGCTTGGCGAGCGCCATGACAATCCAGACCGCAGCCTGGGTGTATTGGCCACCATTCTCGCGCACCCCCGGAGGATAGCCTTGGATGTACCCGGGCGATTGCTCATGGCCGTCGAAGGGTGGGGTGAGCAGGAGCAGCAAAGCAGAACTGCGCCGAATCAAGTTCGTGCGAACCGCATCCATGGCCCGCTCGGCGAAGCGCTCTGGGACCGCGCCCGAGAGTACAGCCCATGACTGTGCAATGGAATCGATCTTGCAGTCTGCATTTTGGGCCGAACCAATGGGTTTGCCATCGTCGAAATAGCCGCGCAAGTACCACTCCCCGTCCCAGGCCCGGGCAGCCGCGGCCGCCAGATGGCTCAACTCCGCGCGGTAGCGCTCGGCCCGCACCATGTCGCCGCGCCCCTCGCACAACGGCAAGAATTCGGTCAATACCGCGTGCAAGAAGAACGCTAGCCAAGTGCTCTCGCCCCGCCCTTCGCGACCCACGAGGTTCATGCCGTCGTTCCAGTCACCCGTTCCAATGAGCGGCAGGCCGTGGCTGCCCGCTGTGAGCCCACGGTCGATCGCTCGCACACAGTGCTCGAAGAGCGAGGCCGTTGCGTTCGAAACTTCGGGCTGGAAGTAGTGGTCGTGGGCGTCGAGCGCAAGCGCCGGCCCCACCAAGAACGGCACGGTTTCCTCGAAAACGGTTTGGTCCCCTGTCGTTTGGACGTAGTGGGCCACCACGAACGGCAGCCAAAGCATGTCGTCGGAACAGTGTGTGCGCGTGCCTTTGCCGCTGTGCTCATGCCACCAGTGCTGTACGTCGCCTTCCACGAACTGACGCGCTGCGGCGCGCAAGAGATGGTCGCGAGCGAGCTGGGGAGCGGCCAGTATCACGGCCATGACATCCTGCAGTTGGTCACGAAAGCCCCAAGCGCCGCCTGGTTGATAGTAGCCGGTGCGGGCCAGAATGCGGCAACTGAGGTCCTGGTACAAAAGCCATTGGTTCATCAAAAGATCGAAGGAATCGTCGGGCGTACGAACCTGCACGGTCTCGAGCGTCTGTTTCCAATTATGCTGCAGTGCGGCCAACGACCTGTATGCCGATTCCGGCGATCCGTGCCGGTCAATGAGTTCGCGCGCGTGCGCCACGTCCCGCCCCTCTCCAAGCAAGAACACGAAACTCCGCGTCTGCCCAGGCGCGAGTACGCAGGAAACTTGCTGGGCAGCGCACGCATCAAGGCCAGCTCCGAGGCGCTTGGTCAATTCGGCGCGCAGCAGAGCTGCGGGCGCAAACAGAGTTCCATTGCGACCAAGAAAGCTCGTGCGGTCGCCGGTGATCGAGCGTGGTCGTTCGCTCGTGTGTGCGAATGCCACTCGGCCCGCAAATTCGCGATTCCACGCGTTCGTGGCCAAGACCGCGCCGGTCTGGGAATCTTCGGTAGTGACCACGTGCGTATGGTGGCCGGCTTGTGGCGGACCCAGCGCCCAATCGTTGTAGGAGAAGATGCTCAGCTTGCGCGCAACCGCGCTGCGATTCGAAATTGTAAGCAAGGAAAACTTGACGGGATCGACTGCATCGACGAATACGAGTAGTTCGTGGTGAATGCCCTCGGTGCTGTGCTCGAAACGCGTTACGCCGGCAGCGTGCCGGACCAGGTAGCGTGGAGTGGTTTCGTTTCGCGGCAACGGCCCCGGTGTAGTCGACCAGGCTGACCCGCTCTCTTCATCGCGCACAAAGAGCGCTTCGGATGTGGGATCGCAGACCGCATCGTTGGCGAATGGAGTGAGCCGGTTCTCGCGACTGTTGCCGGACCAGGTGTAGGCCGCCCCGGATGCAGTGACAAGGGTGCCAAAGTTTGCGTTTGCGAGCACGTTGGCCCACGGAGCGGGCGTTTCTTGCTGACCTTCGAGAACAATCACGTACTCTCGTCCGTTGTCGCTGAAACCGCCCATACCGTTGGCCAACGCCAGAATGGGAGTTTCGATGACTGCGTTGCTTGTGCGTGGTGCGTGCGAATCCACTTTCGACCGGAATTCCCCTGCGGCGGCCTCGACGGAAGGAATGACCAGCGAATCGAGCTGTTTGGATAGCGTACCGTGCCCTTCGACGAGCACGGCTCGCGCGACCGCGGCCAGCAGCAGGCTTACCTCCTGGTCTTGTGGGTCGAGACGCAACAAGTAAACGCCGGCTGGCTTGTGCTTCCATGAACGCCAAGAACCATTGTCGAGCAGGTTGGTGAGCCCGCTTTGTACTTCGTCCAGGTAGCTCGGCGTGCTCTCGTTGTGGATCACCACATCGGCAGCCAGCCCCTTGAGTCGCCAGTACTCTTGCGCCTGTAGCGCTTGGCGCGCGAGTTCAAGTCCATCGACCGAGGTCACGCGTACCAGTAGGATCGGCAGATCTCCCGATATTCCATGCACCCACAGGCCAGACTGTCCCAGCCCGCCGGGGGCCTGGACCTCGATCTTCGCTCGCAACGAGGCATCCGCGTATAGTACGCGCGAGGCCAAACGCTCGAACAGCATGGCTTGTTCGCCCGAAATGCCCAGGTGGCGCAGGGCGCTGAGCGCGTGCGCCGAGGCCAACGCAAAGGTGCGCGATGTACTGGCAGGGTCGCGATAACGCAGGGCCAGCGCCAGCGCCGTCTCGCGCGAACTTGCCATGCCTGTGGAGAATGAAAGGCGAGCAACCGCACCTGGAACCAGGCGAATGCGTTGTCGCAAGCTGACAATGGGGTCCAAGCTGACACCGGTGGTTCCACCGAGCGCGCGGCCGTCCAGAGCTTGCGGATTGCGTGGACTCCGGCCGCGTCCGAGAAAGCGCGCGCGGTCCGTTTCCCACTCGACAGCACCTTGCGCTCGACCTTCTTGGCTCATGACATGGATACCCCACAGCCCAGCCTCATCCGGTGAACGCGGTCTGCGGCGACAGAGCAAGGCTCCGCTTTCGGGCACGTACTCGGATTCGACGAACAGCTTGGCAAAGGCCGGGTGGGCCAAGTCGTCCGCGGGCGGAGCTAGAACAATTTCTGCGTAGCTGGTGATCTCGATCTCGCGCGGCCGATCGCCGTGGTTCGTAACCAAGATTCGGCGCACCTCGACATCGTCTTCGGGGGATACTGCGATGTCCAGTTGAGTTCCGATGTCGTCGTCGCGCCGATAATACGTCACGCGGTCCAAGGCAAACGTGACCAAGTACTCGTCCGCCTCGCTGTCGGTGGGGTGATATGTCGCAGACCATACACGTCCTGTGCGAACGTCGCGCACATACAGAAACTGGCTTCCCGCATCGCTGGTCGGATCCAGTCGGGAGCGCGTGACCGATCGGCCCCTGCAGGAGCTGGACCCACCGCCGGAATTCGTCAGCACGGCGGTGTAGTTTCCATTGGAAAGAAACTGCGCGTGGGGGCAAGCGGTGTGGGGCGTGCGCAGACGCCGCAGCGGCGGCGCGAGCACTGGCATCGCGACACGAGCAACTTCGTCCAAACGCGGCCGAGCGATCGGTGCGTGGCGCGGAGCTCGTTCCTGGAGCAAGAGTTCGGTGGCCTGCACGCTGGGATTGGAGTGGAAACGCTTCACCATGCACTGATTCTTGAGCGCATTCGCAAGCGCGATCAACGTCATCCCCTGATGGTGGGCCAGGTACGATCTCAGAATCTTGCCCTTGGGGGAACGCGAGAGCGATATCGGGAGCACCGCCTCGTCGCCGTGGCGCGCGGTGTAGTCAATGGCTTCGTAAAAGCCGAACTCGCCTTCGAGGCCCGCGGCGGCAAGCCGGCGCAAGTTGATCACAGCGGATTTGGGCTCGATCATGACTGCCAGAGCGGTGGCGTAGGGCGCTACGACCAATTCGTGCGCCAAACCGCGCTTGAATCCCAGGCCGGGGACACCGAATGCCTTGTACTGGTAGTTGTCATGGCGATCGACCATGTTGTAGCCCGACTCCGAGATGCCCCAGGGCACGTGTCGCGCCGCCGCGTACTCACACTGCCTGGTGATGGCCATGCCGCACGATTGTTCGAGTAGCGTGCCTGGGTAGCTGCGCATGATCAGCAGCGGCATGAGGTATTCGAACATGGATCCGCTCCACGACAGGAGCGTCGGAACGGCGTGCACACCAGTGACTGTGCGCCCCAAACGAAACCAATGCAATTCGGGCAGGTCTCCCTTGGCAATCGCGATGAAGCTGGCGAGTCGTGCTTCCGAAGCCAGCAAGTCGTAGTGCGTCGAGTCCAATCCTCCCGGCGCCGCGGAGTCCGCTGCACGGTAGCCAACTGAAAGCAACTTGCGTCGAGAGTCGTACAGAAAGCGGAAATTCATTTGCGTAGCGAAACTGCTCGCGCGCAGCGCTAAGCGCTCCAGTTGCTGCTCGGCATGCCATGCTCCACCACTTTGGGCGGCGCCCATGCCCGCCAGGCCGCGCAAGCCTTCGCTCAGAGTGATTAAAGCGCCGGCGAGGTTGCCGCTGTCGACTGTCGAGACATAACGAGGCAGCAAGGGAGCTAGGTCGCGCGTGTCATACCAGTTGAATAGGTGCCCTTCATGGCGCTCCAGACCCTCGATGGTAGTTAGCGCGGTTTCCAGCCGCTCGAGCAGTTCGTTCCGGTCGATGAAATCGAGGTCGTAGGCAGCCAGAGTCGACAGGAGCCCCATTCCCATGTTGGTGGGCGAAGTGCGCGGAGCAACTTTCGGGGCTGGACTCTCCTGGAAGTTGTCGGCCGGGAGCCCGTGGTGTTCAGGCCCCATGAACGTTGCGAAGTATTTCCACGTCCGGCCGGCCACAGCCAGCAAGTATTCGCGCTCGTGCGGGTCGAGCGAGTGCGCGCGAGGCGAGGGCGGTCGGCTCAAAGTGAATGCGAGATAGGGAGCCACAGCCCACACAGCTAGTAGCGGTGCGGCAACTGCAAGTGAAGCTGGACGTACGGACCAAACGACGACCAAACCGAGCAGCGCTATGCTGGGACTTGCCGCCATACTGTGCAGGAAGGTGCTCGGACCGACAGCGTCGCCACGCTGCGCGCTGGTGGCGGATGTTTCCCATTCCAGCAGCCGACGTTGGGTGATCACTACTCGCACCAGGGTTACTACGGATGCGTGGGCCATTTCATAGGCGTGCTGTGCGAGAAAGGCAATTTGCAGAGTGATGCGCGCCAGCGCACTGCAAGCGTCTTCGGCGAAGGCCCGCAAATGGCCGAGCCAGGGCTCGTGCAGGTGTGGTCCGGCTAGCGCCTCCACCGCAATCGGATACACTGGAAAGGCGAGCGCCGCAAAGAGCGCCATGCTCCAAACAAGCGCAGCCCCTGGCAAGACCGTCCAGGCACTAAACAACAGCAGCACGGTCGCGATGGGAAGTAGGCTGCGCCGCAGATTGTCGAAGATCTTCCAGCGCGAAATGACAGGCAGGCGGTTGGGTTCCAGTCCTTTGCGGGTGGGGACCCATGGAAAAAGCCAGGCGAGAATCTGCCAATCGCCGCGCGTCCAGCGATGCTGGCGACGCGCGTGAGCCAACACGCTCGACGGGTAGTCGTCCACCAACTCTACATCCGTGACGAGGGCCACGCGCGCGTGCAAGCCCTCGAAAAGATCGTGGGACAAAAGCGTGTTGTCGGGGACGCGCTCGGTCAGCGCCGCCGCGAACGCATCCACGTCGTACAAGCCCTTACCTGTGAAGATGCCTTCGCCGAACAGATCCTGATAGGTGTCGGAGATGGCCGTGGTGTATGGATCAACGCCGGTGTGACCGGCGTAGATGCGCGCAAACAAGGACCCCGCAGCGCTCGCTGTGGTCACACTTACGCGCGGCTGCAGGATCCCATAGCCAGATGTAACTCGCTGCCGGATCGTGTCGAATCGGGGTCGATTCAACGGGTGGAGCGCAATGCCAATGAGTTTGCGGGCAGCGTCGCGCGGCAGGTGGGTATCGGAGTCGAGGGTGATGCAGTAGCGCACCTTGGGCAAAACTTCCAGGTTTCCGACTTGTACGGTGTAGCTCGTGTCGGTGGCGCCTCGCAGCAACCGATTGAGCTCCTCGAGTTTGCCACGCTTGCGCTCCCAACCCATCCAGACACCCTCGCTTGGATTCCACGCGCGGTCTCGATGCAGCAGGAAGAAGCGGTCGCCGCGGCCATCGCTCAGGCGTGCATTCAGGCGCTCGATGCCAGCCTGGGCAGAGGCCAAGATCTCTGCGTCGCCTGGTAGCACTCGCTCTGAAGCATCCAAGTGATCTCCCAGGATCGCGAAATGGATGTAGGGATCGAGATTTCCCAGGGCCAATACGTGCAAGTGCTCAATCAGACTTTCGACTCCATCCAAGCTGGAGAGCAGAGTTGGCACCACGACTAGGGTGCGCGCCTCGGCCGGGATGCCGCCCTCCAGATCCAAGCGAGGCAGCCGTTTGGGCCGCACCAGCCCGGCCAGCGCGCGCTGAATGCCCTGGATGGCTAGTTCACTGGCCGGTAACACAAGGAGCAGCGCGGTGAAAACCTGCATCACCCCGCGTGCTCCAGTGTGCTCGGCATACGCGATGCCGACGCTCATGAGCAGCCCCGTCGCTAGCACGATGGCGCCAAGATAGAGCGCCGTTGCGTGGGCAAAGGCCTGGCGCTTGAGTGTGCGCACCAGCCCGGGGCGCCAAGCCAAGACGGCCTCCAGGTCACCTCGTCCTGCGCCAATGAGGTGATGACCTACATGCGCAGAGAGTGCGGCGGGACCATCACGTTCGGCACACAAACGTGCGCTCCCGATAGCACGCATCGCCACGCGCACTTGCTCCTCGCCGGTCTTCTCGGCCAACATTTCGACCGCTTGCCGATAGCGATCGCGTGTCAAGAAGTCCATAGTTCCATAAGCGTTCGCCGGATCGCGCTGTAGCACGCGCTCCACCAAACTCACGGACTCGACAAACGTGGCCCAATCCAAGTCGGAGCACAGCCGCAAGCTTGCAATGGCGTTGGCTATCGACACCTGCACGGTCGCTTGGCGCTGGTGTTCTCTGCGGATCACCTCCTCGAGCGTGAGGCCATTGTTTGCACAATGCACTTCGATGTCGCGCAAGGTGCCGGCCATCCGTGGTCCGTATTCGCGGGCACGCTGCAGTAGCTGCACGACCATGGGTGGACGCACGTCGCCGGACAGCTTCAAGTGCATGCTCTTCGTGCGGTCCGCATGGGCTATCCAATCGTTGGCTGTGCGGCGCCCCAGGCGTGCGTCCTGGATTTCATCGGCCAAGCGCCTTACGTTTTCTATGAGTGCCAGCTTGAGCATGCTCGGCCATGCCCAAAGCTCCCCGATCGTTAACGGAGTGACGGTCTGAAAACTGTCGATGAAACGTGTCAACTGCTGGCGATCCAGCCGGCTGTCGCTGTGCCGGATCACCTCGACTGCAAGTGCATACACGCGTGCCTGGCCGTCCATTTCGCGTGCCGCCATTTTGGGGAGCTCACGGTAGTAGTCGCCTGGTAGGTCTTGGCGCACGCTCTGGAATTGGGATTCAATCAACGGAAAATTGTCGAGAACCCACTCCGCAGCAGCCGTGATAAATTCACCGTGGTGCACGTCGTTGGATAGTTCCTTGTAGACCGTGCGAAGCAAGCGGACGTTGTCCTCTAGGCGCGCAAAGGCGCCGCGTCCGATTTCGGCCGTTGACGTCACCGTGAACCGCGCAGCCAGTGCCCGCGCACGCTCTTCCAGGCGTTCGACACTCAGCAGCTCGTCGCGAAAGGGTGCGGCACGAACCACGGGCCTACGAAACCCAACAAACTTAGTCATTCCAAGCATATCTCTCCATGTTGCGTTTCCGCTGATGAAGCGCTGCGAGCGCTGTCAAGTGCTCGCTGCGACGTTCATGAGGCCCCAACCCTGGTGTGGGCAAGAACGCCAAGGCCGCGTCAGGACAATGTTGCACCAGAAGCGCAGAACGCACTTTCCACGATCGGGCCGACAACTGGTGGTCCGCAGCCCTGGAGATTCGCTGAAATGCGGCCCAGCCGTGTTGCTGGACGCAGGATCGAACAGATCCACTAGCGCCGCGGCCGATTCGCAATGACCAGCACAAGCAAGCAGTCGAATCAACGACTATCAGAGCAGGTCCGCGGGCAGCACGATTGCCCCCCAACTGCGAGCCAGGTCCACTCGTGCTCGCAGGGACCACCACAGGCGCGTAGCGTCTCGCGGGCTGGGTCGAAGCGCTGCTCTCAGATCGGGACATCTGTGCGAGATGTCGGCTGAGCATGGAGGCCTGCGCTCGGAGCGATCAGCAACGGCGCCGGCGTGACCAGGAGCAAGAATGGAATGCGACTACAAATGGTTCTCATCACGGTCTTGGTTTCTCACTTGAGAACGCTGATCCGATGAGCCTGGAATGAAGTGGACGTGGTTCTACTCGAGCCATGATCACACCCTGAACATGCTTCCAGCATGCCAGCAAAGTGGATCTTTCGCGGCGCGCCACTTGCCATCGAACATTCCAACCAGCACTTCGAGCGAGCTCTGTAACTTGCCAGTTGTGAGCCTGGATGCCCCAGTCTTGGCACAGCGCTGACAAGGATGCCGGGTCGCAGTCATGGAGAGCGTCCCGTCGCACTATGGGCAGGTCGAGTCTCACGTCGCGTTCGGATAGCGCAGCTATCGGCACCTGGGCGGAGCGGCAGCCGGAATACAAGAACCACATCTCGGTGCATGGCGTGAGCGCGGCTAGGACGCCCCTTGGCAGTCGTGCAACCGTGGTGCTGGATCCGTGTTTGCTCATGATTTGAATTCCCGCACCGTGACGCTTGCTGCATGCCGAGCATGAGCAAACCGATCCGAGACTTTTTTCGAATCTAATTCCAGCCCGCGGCTAGTCGCAATCGTCGCAAACCATGAGTGTGGCCACCAAGACTAGGTAGTTGCAGACGTGGAATGAAACGAGGCTCGGGAGTATGTCCCGAGCCGCGAATCGAGAAATGAGCGTGCCGAATCGGCTTTTCGTTCGGCCGCCTGCCAATGGCTTGCGGTTGCGGTCAGCGGTTGGATTCGTGCGCAGAGCCGATGACTTCCGTCGAAGTCCAGTACTTGGGTTGGGAATAGTAGCTGTAGACCGTGTCGATCCACTGCTGGTCGCACATTTGATCGCAATGCTCTTTGCCGCTGAGAAATGAAGGGGCGCCGGTAAGCTGCTCTTTGGTACTGGCCAGGGTGATCAGCTTCTTGTCGCTCTCCGGGCCCGCCATCGAAAAGTTCAAGGATCCCCACGGCACGGCAACGACCTTGTCGCCAACACCCAGGAAGCCTCCCACGGAAAGCGCGACGTAGCTAACACGACCGTTCGAATCGATCGCTAGTTCCTTGACATCGCCCAACTTCTCGCCCGTGGGGGTTTTGACGTTGGTGCCCTTCAGTTCCGACGTCCGCCAAGAAATGATGGAATTTCGCATTCCAGCCTCGGCCGCGCGCCTGACATTGGGATTGACGTCACCCTTGTAAAAGGTGTCGACATCCCTCGTCCACTCTTGATTCGCCAAGCTGGGCCAATTCTTCTTGTCGAAACCAGGCGCGGTCTTGAGCCGCTCCTTTTCAAGCGGGAGCACCAGCGAGCGCTCGCCGACCTTCGCAGCCGGGTCGGCTTCCAGAGCCCGCAGAACATTCCACGGCATCGCGAAGTGTTTGTCGCCCATGCCTAGCCATCCGCCAAATGAAAGGACTGCGTAGGAAGGCTCGCCACCCGGGTGCACGACGACATCCTCAATCTTGCCCAAGTGCTCGCCGGACTGCGAACTGACCTTCATTCCGATGATGTCCTGCGCAAGCCAAACCCGAGGTACATCCTGGTGAGGCGTTTGCGCAGCCGAAAGCGACGGCAGCCCGACGAAGGCGCTAGCCACGGCAATTGTCAACAACTTCTTCATCTTCTTGATTTCCATCGAGAGGGTTCGCTCGCGGTAGGCCGGGACGCTGCTTGGGATCCAAGTCGTGTATGCGTTGCCCATCGCTTGCACTCTCAGTTCCATCCTAATTCAGGACTGTGGCGAAGACAGTACACAGTTCCCCCCGAAATGCTTCGCGAAACGAGGTACCAACCGCGAATGTCGCGGAGCACGCTTGTTCCAAATCCATGCGTGTGGAGTGCGATGGAAATCCGATGGCGTGATCGTCAGCGCATGCGAAAGATGCGCGACGGAATCGGCGAGGAACGTAAAGCGTGCCAGGAAATCGTGCCAGCAGCTACATCGCTTGGGGCCCTGAAGGACTGCGCTCAGAGGCTTGAAGCACGACTGCGACCTGAATCCACGCGGTGCCACTGCTAGCAGTCCGTGGTGAAAGTCGCGTAGCGAGGCGAAGCGCGCGTTCGCCCTGCGAGGAGCACGACCCGACGAGCGCGACGCCGCAGGGTGATCGCGCGCAAAGCCGCAGTCGCTACTTTCACCACGGACTGCTAGCCCCCTACCAGGCCTGGCCCGTAGCGATTTCAGCCGCGAGTGCGGCGACCAGCGCGCTCCCCAGCGTCCACGTTCGCCGATACCGAGGCTAGTTGGCGGAGACAATCCACACGCAAGCGAACACACCGGCACGGATTGACAGGTACTGGCGATGGCCCATGGCCGCGCTGCTAATCTTGCACGCTGGCTGCTGCTGCTCTGCCGGAGTCGGGCCGAGTCGTGAGCACCACCGGAAGCGAGTGTCCACCTCTAGCTCGTGTTCGCAAGATTTTCCGAGGCGAGAATGGAAGGCTCACAATGGCCTGAAACGTGGTCCAGGTTGCTGGCGAGTATGCGCCACCGTTGCTGGGGCGAGCGCGCCAGGGGCCCGCAGGACGATTTTCTGGGACCCGGCGCTGCCTCTCAAGGGGTATCCGCGGGTAGATCGCAGTCATGCAGTGGAAATTGGTCATGCCGTGGGCTAGTCCGTGGACCCGCGGCATGGAGAGCCTCCCGCAGTCAGGGAAACGTTGATGCACTGCAAGCTGCTTACGCTCAATATTCACAAGGGCTATTCCAGCTTCAACCGCCGATTCATTTTGCACGAGCTGCGTGACGCCGTGCGCGACCTTGGCGCAGACATCGTCTTCTTGCAGGAGGTATTGGGAGATCGCGAGCGGCACGGCCGGGGCCGCAGCCATTCGCCGACCACATCGCAATACGAATTCCTGGCCGACTCCATCTGGTCGGAGTTCGCCTATGGTCGCAATGCCGTGTACACGAGTGGCCACCACGGCAACGCAGTGTTGTCGAAGTTCCCGATCCTGCGCTACTTCAATCACGACATCTCCGTTCGCGGGCGAGACAGGCGCGGGCTTCTGCATTGCGTCCTACAAGTTCCGGGGTTGGTCCCGGAACTGCATGCGATTTGCGTTCACCTGGGGCTCACAGGGGCTCACAGGTCCATTCAGTTGACACGGCTGTGCGATCTCATTGCTAAAGCCGTTCCCAAAGCCTCGCCGCTGTTGGTAGCCGGCGACTTCAACGATTGGCGAGCCCATGCCGGCCCGATCTTGAAGCTCGGCGCCGGACTCCAAGAGGTCTTTCTGCGCGCCGACGGTCGTGGGGCGCGCACTTTTCCTGTTCGCTGGCCGATGCTGCGACTGGACCGCATCTACCTACGCAATGCACATGCGCTTCAGTCGAGAGTCTTGTCCGAGGTTCCTTGGTCAAGACTGTCCGACCACGCCGGATTGACGGCGGACGTTTCATTCACTGAGGAGCTGCAGCGAGGGTGCCTGCAAAACGGCCTGCGAGGCGATCTGTGAGGCCCTCAAAGGGCTGACCAACACTGAGATCGGTCTCAGGCGACCCGCCACTCGCAGGACCACTGGCAGTCAGACGAGTTTGCGGCCACTGATGACGCGCAGAAGCACCATGATAATGGCTACGACGAGCAGCACATGGATGAATCCACCCATGGTGTATGTGGTAACAAGGCCTAGGAGCCAGAGAACGAGCAGGACGACAGCGACCGTGTAGAGCATATTTCATGAGCTTGGGGCGTGAAATCCATTTCCACGGTCCAGCGCTTGTCGTTGTAGCTCACGCTGTGAACACGGGCAATACGCAGTTCCACTCATTCAAGCGCTCGGCCCTGGGTAATTGTTTGATAACCGCGGGAATCCAACGTTAGCTTGGAGAATTTTCGCCGCCCGCGAGACGATTTCGCTGCAGTGCTTGGCGAAACCTTGTACATAGAGTGCACTGATCGGCGTAGTCGCACTCAAACGACCAGCGCGTGCCTGGTGCGCGTTCCATGCCGAAGCTCGTCCGTGTGTTGCCTGCACTCACTCGAAATCCGGCGCGGCTTGCGGTCCAAGCTGAGCCGTTACGGAGCGCAGCGAAAGGTCCGCCTGCTGAATCAATTCTTCGATCTGGGCCAGAGCTTCCCTCAAGTTCCCGTTCGGCGCATTTCTCATTGCAGCGAGCTTCAGTTTGGCCAAGGCCAGGTCTTGGCCCAGGCCCTCGTGCAGTTTGGTGGCCAGCGACCTGCGCAGGTTTCTCTCCGTGGCGATGATTTCAGAGGCGCGGAACTCCAATCGGCTTCTCTCGGTGGCGGCCCAACTTTCGGCGCGCCTAGTTTGGGTGATGTCTTGGGCGGTTCCAATCAAACCGCACACCAAGCCATCACGCTCGTACCACGCTGTCTGAGTCACCAGCAGCGTGGTCGGTATGCCACGTATGTTGAAGGTGCCCTCGAAAGTTTGAGACTTCCCGGTGTTGATGACGCTGTGGTCAATGGCCATGATGCGCTGAGCGCTCTCGTTCTCGAACAGCGCCGTGTCGTCTTGACCAATGACTTCTTCCACGGAGTTTCCGAACATCTCCGCACCTTCTTGGTTGATGATCAGGTAGCGACCGGCTCTGTCCTTGGCGTAAACGGCACCGCGGGTTCTAGAAAGCACTTCCATGAGCAGCTGCGAGTTGGACCTGACTCTCTCGAGCAGGTCCATGAGCGAGCCCAGCACCGTGGCCAACTCCGATGAGCTAGGAGCAGGATCCTTTTGATCCAAGAGTGCCTGCAACGACTTCAGGTGCACTTGGGCCATGTCGATACGCATCGTGAGGTCTAGCTCGTCCATGGTGTCCTGCTGGCATTGAAGCGTCTCAGGGCCGCCGAAACGATCCATAGTTCCATGGATTATCGCACCCGGGACTTGCAACGATCATGGTGGCGCGACCAAGCGCACGCGCTGCTGCATGCTTTGACGCCCCCCGGGGGACGGTCCTGGGACCTAGTTCGTACCAGGCCTTGGACTGGACCGTCTTGATCAGGAGCATTTCGCGCGCCGCAGGAGGACTACCCCGACTCCGGCGAGGCAAATCTGGCGCGGAGCTCAGATGTCCAGCGAGGTCAATCCTTCGCGGACTGCGTACTTGGTCAGCTCGGCGGTTCCGTGAAGTCCGAGCTTCTTGGAGATGTTGCGCCGATGAGTCTCGACTGTCTTGATGGAGATGTGCATGCACTTGGCTGTGGCAGCCGATGACTTGCCTTCAGCTACCAGCTGAAGGACTTCGCGTTCACGCGACCCCAGGGTCGTTTGGGCCGAGATGCCGCCGGCCACGTGAGCTTCGGTCGAGCGCTTGACCACCAAGCCCGCGATCTCCGAACTCAGATACGTCCGTCCGCGGCTAGCGGCACGCACGGCTTGGAGGAGTTCATCGTGGGCCGCGATCTTCACCACATAGCCCAAAGCGCCGGCCTCGAGCATGTGGTGTACGTAGTTCGAACCTGTGTGTGTGGACAGTCCTACCACCTTGACGCGAGGGAATTCTAGGTTGATGCGCCGGGTAGCTTCGACCCCATTCATGCCTTCCATGCCCACGTCCATGACCACGACGTCAGGCAGCAGCTTTCGAACGAGGTCCAAGGCTTCGCGCCCGTCGGATGCTTGTCCCACGACTTGGATGTCGGCGGAGCTAGCCAGCAAGGAACACAGCCCCTCGCGCATCATCCTGTGGTCGTCGACCAAAAGAACTCGAATACTCATGCCCTTACCCCCTTTGCCCCGCCCTGACTATCGAGAGCGGCGCACTAAGGCGCATCTTCGTGCCTGCGCCAAGGCTCGATTCAATACGCATCATGCCGCCAATGTGTAGCAGGCGTTCCTGAATGCTGAGCAGACCTGAGCCCTTGGAGAAGGCGAGGTCCGAGTCCATACCAACCCCGTCGTCTTCGATCGTTACGGCAAGACCGCTTTTCTTGCGTTCCAAGAGCAAACGAACGCGTTGCGCTTTCGCATGCTTGGCGGCGTTGATGAGAAGTTCGCGGACGGACCGAAAGAGCATGATCCGAATCTCTTCGTCGGCGGACTGGCTGTCTCCCTCCACTTTTAGTTCGATCTTGATGCCGTAGCGTTCGTGAATGTTTTCTGCCAACCATTTGAGCGCCGGCTCCAATCCAAAATCGTGCAATACCGGCGGGCTGAGCTCGAGGCCGATTGAACGGGCCGTTGCATTGGTCTGGCGTATGAGATCTTCGATTTCTCCCAAAGGCTTGGCCATCCGTCCATTGGTTGTTTGCCGCAAGGCAGCTAGCTTCATCTGCGTCAGGGCAATGGTCTGGCTCAATCCGTCGTGTAAGTCCATGGCCAAACGTCGGCGTTCCCGCTCCTCGGCCAACAACAGGTCCGCCACCAGTTGTCGCACGCGGGCCTGAGTGTTCATGACGGCTTGCTCTGATTGCTTGCGCGCCGTGGCGTCGCGCACGTAGATCGTGAGCAGCGGTGTTTCACCAATTCCGAGCGGGGCCAAAGCGACCTCAACCGGAAACTCGGTTCCGTCCAGCCGCATCGCGTGCGAGTCAAACCGCATGCTGCTGAAGTCGCCGACTTGCGTGGTTAGAAAAGTGGCGAAGGCCGTCCGTGCTTGATCCCGCGACCGGGGTGGAATCAGCAGCGGGATCAGCTCACTCCCGATTGCGGAAGTGCGCGGGCAACAAAACATGGTTTCAGCCGCGGCGTTGAACTCGAGCACAAGTCCTTGGCTATCGACCGTGATTACTCCGTCGAGCGCTGCGTCGAGGCTAGCGGCCTTGAGCGCTACGGCCTTCCGTTCCCGATTGACGCTTAGCTGGCGTTCGTGCGCTTGACCAATTTGCTGGCCTACTGCCGTCAAGAGCCTTACAACGGCGTCGTCCAGCTGGCGGATCGATCTGCAGTACAGGCGCAAGATGGCGCGAATCTTGCCGTTCACTAGGATGGGCAGGCGAAACATGCCATGCAACCCGAGTCGTCGGATGACAGGCTCGCGCGAGAGCACTTCGTGGGCCATGACATCTTCGATCCATAGATACTTGCCGCTTTGCCAAGGTGGATCGATGTGAGGCGAAAAAACTTTGGAAGTCACGCCTTCCGCAATTGCGGATTGGTCGATGGAGGGCATAGCCCAGGACCGTGCGCAGGATGGCACCCCATATTCCGAGTCAATGGACCACAGCTCTGCAAGGTCCCACTGCAACCGCTCGCATAGCAGGCGCAGGATCGGGGCCATGGCTTCCTCAAAGGAATGCACTTCGGAAAACACGCATGCGATCCCGTAGTTCAAAGCCAAATGCGACTCAGCCTGCATGTGTTCCGTGGTCTCGATCGCCGTTGCCAGATGCTGACCGGATAAGGCGCCCGACAGGGGCTGTTGGGTGCCAATTTCCACAACCCAGCCGTAATCGCCGGCCTTGCGAATGAGTCGATACTCGACTCGAAAAGATGTGCAGGACTCCGAAGCGTGGCCGAGGACCTTTAGGCAGCGCTCGCGGTCGTCGGGATGAACGGCTTGCAACCAGCCCGCTCCCAGCAGTTGCTCCATGCTGCGCCCGGTGAAAGCGACCCATGCCGGATTGAACCAGCTACTCGTCGCGTCGGCCGCCACGGCCCGCAGCAGAACGAGTGTGCGATCCGTAGTGTGCTTGCTTTCAGAAGTGGAGAATGTAGACGCGAGCGTACTGTGCAAATCGACCGCGCCGTCCTTGATGGGTTGAAAATCGGCGTTACCGGTGCCTACGAGTCCTCGAGGGGCTGGCACTTCTTGGTCCACGCTCTTGGGATTGTGCTGCAACATACGCTCGATGACCGCGAACATCTGCGGACTGCACCCGGCGCTGTTGCGGCCGTTCGCATTCAGGCCAAGTCGGCTGTACGCCGCCCACAGATTGGCACGATTCGCGCTGAAGTGTAACCGAAGTTCCCTGAAAGCATTGCGGCAATTGGACGTTTCTCAAAATACCGAGTTTCCTACGCCGCATACCTGGCAATTGGGTATTCAAGTACGAATGCGATTTCGGGCACACGAGGATGTTTCTTTCCATGGCCCTGCTCTGAAGTCACTTCGAGTGCGCAAGTTCGACTCCTGGTGACCCGTGCCCTTTCGCTGTGGCCGTGCAGGATACGCGCAACCGGCACGCGCCATGCACGGCTCCGCCGAGCGCAACCGACTTGGTTTTTATGGCTCGCCTCATGAGCTGGCCCGCGCGCGAGCCCTCTTGGGCAAGCTCCCCTAGCCTTCCTGGCGCGCGCCGCAGTGCCTCGGCCAGAAGCTGGCCAGATTGAGACTCTTGCGACTGCCGCCAGCGCTTTGGGCCGGGCGCGGAGCGCTTCGCGGCCTCGTGTACACCGTGGCGGGCGGCACGTGGGCCGACGCGATGACGGACACGCTCCAGGGGGCAGTGATTTGCATCGCATTCGTGGCGCTGGCGGCCTCGCACTCGCGTCCGAAGGCGTCAGCCAACTGGTCGAATGGGCTTCATCGCTGGGTAGCTCGGGTTTTTTCGTGACCACGATCCTGGGCCCGTTCACGAGCGTTGGCAACCAGCCCAGTGTCTATCTCGCCTGGAGCATAGGCGCCAGTACGTGTTTGGTCGGGCAGTACCAGCCCTTGCCCGCGCCTTGTCTTTCGTCGGTGGGCTTGCCATTGGCCAGCTACTGCGGCGGGTTGTTGTAGCCAAAGCGCCGCGCGCGCGCGCTATAGTGCGCGTTCTGCCGCATGCACATCTGGTCGATCCTGCGCGAAGCCCGTTCCCGCTTCCCCACGCACACGGCCGTGCGCCAAGGCGAGTGGTCGCTGAACTACGCGCAGTTCTTCGAGCGCTGCCAAGCGCTGGCGGCCAACTTCCGGGCCCAGGGCTATCAGCCCAGTGATCGCATAGCGATTCTGGCGCCCAATGGGCCGGCCTTTCTCGAGGCGTATTTCGCGACAGCCGGCGCGGATCTGGTGCTTTGCCCGCTCAACACGCGGCTGCATGCGCTGGAACTCGCCCACATCTTGCGCGATTGCCAGGCGCGCGGGTGGATCGTTGCGAACGATTTTGCGGACGTCGCGCGCGCGACACTCGAGCACGCGCCAATGCTCGAGGACGTACTGTGGACCGGAGGCGCGGTGAAGCTCGAGATCCCGGGGAGAACATTGCGCTCGCAGTCCTGGGTCGAAGCACTGGCTCAGACAGGCGAGCGTGGGTTTGACCCGGATTCGGGCGACAGCGGCCTCGCGCATCTGTACTACACCAGCGGAACCACGGGTGAACCCAAGGGCGTCATGCTCACCCACGGCAACGTCAGCGTGCACGCGACAAGCGCCGTGAGCGAGCTGCGCCTTGACGAAGGCGACGTCTGGGGTCATTTCGCGCCGATGTTCCACCTGGCGGATGCCTGGGCCAGCTTCGCCATCACGCTCGTGGGCGGCACGCACGTATTCGCGCCGCGTTTCGAGGAGCCATTGGTGCTCGACGTCTTCGAACAGGAGCGCGTCACACTGACCAACTTGGTGCCGACCATGTTGCAGCGGCTGGTGCGCTTTCCAGGCGTGGAGCAGCGCGATTTTTCGAGCTTGCGGCTGATTCTCTCGGGTGGGGCCCCCATCGCGCCCGATGTCGTGCGCGAAATCATGCGCGTGTTTCGCTGTACCTACGTGCAGACCTACGGCATGACCGAGACCAGTCCATACCTGACGCTGAGTTTGTTGCATCCGCACCTGGAGAAACTCTCGCCGGCAGAGCAGTTTCGGTACCGCGCCAAGACCGGCCGGTCGTTCCGGGGAGTCGCATTGCGCGTTGTGGCGGAGGACGGCAGCGACGTGGCGTCCGATGGCATACAGGTGGGCGAAATTTGGGCCCGCGGGCCGACGGTCACGCCCGGATATTGGCAGCGGCCGGATCTCACTGCGGCAGCGTTCTCGGACGGTTGGTTGCGCACCGGCGACCTGGCCACGCTCGACAGCGAGGGCTATCTGGACATCGTCGACCGCAAGAAAGACATGATCATTTCGGGCGGGGAAAAGATCTATTCCACGGAGGTCGAGCACGCACTCATGGCTCACCCTGGCGTGATGGAAGCTGCGGTCTTCGGTGTTCCCAGTGCCGAGTGGGGCGAACAAGTGCGCGCCGCGGTGGCGCTGCGTCCGGGCGCAACCGTCGATGCGAGTGAGCTCCTCGCTCACTGCCGCAGCATGCTAGCTGGCTACAAGTGTCCCAAGCAGATCGCGCTCCTTCCGGAATTGCCCAAGACCGGAACCGGCAAGATCGCGAAAGCCAAACTGCGCGACGCCGCCCGCGGCGCGGCAGCGCATCATTCGTAGCGGACCCCCGCTGCGCTCGCACCTCCCGCGCCCCAAGCGTGCGGCCTAAGGAATCTGCTGGATTTCCAGGTCTTTCCAGCTCATTTCCGTCTTGGCGCCCAGGCTTTGCAGCACGATGGCCCCCAAGTTGTGCGAGCGCGCCGGGTCCAGCGCGTCGTTGACTACCACGTCGTTGAGACGCACCACCAAACGTGTGCCGCCAGCTTCTTCCGTGCAGCGCACGGCCACCGTGAACCACAGATCCGGCTCCATCAACTGAGTGCCGAGCGCGGACAGTCCGCGCAGGCTGCCAGTTTTTTCACGGCTCGTGCCCGTGTGATTGAGCACCAGTTCGTAGCCGGGTGCCTGCTCCGGCGGCGCGTTGGAGCGCAGGAACACCGATCCCTCGCCGCCGCCGTTGAGTCGGCAACGACCGCGGAACTCGAATTGGCGATAATCCGTTCGAGCGCTCAGCAAACGACCGGCTCCACGAGCGACGATGACTCCGTCTTCGACCGTCCAGGGGTCCGATCCAGTGATCGAACCGGACTGCGCTAGCCAACCGGCAAGCGTGCTGCCGTCGAACAGCCTGACCCAACCCTGATTGGGATCACCGGGCAGGGCGCGCGGCTCGCGCAGACGCATGGTCAGGTCTTGAATCGCAATCTGGCCGCGACCGCCCTGCAACACCAAGGGCCCTTGCGGCTGCTCGCCCGTCAAGGGCGCTCCCGCGGTGGGCCCGGTGAGTTCGACCTCTTCTTGCATGAGCGTGTCGTCGATGAGCACGCGCAAGAATCGCGCGTTTGCCGTCTTGCGGCCGCTGGCATCGAAGCGCGGCGCGCAAAAGCGCACGCTCAAGCCGTGCCACTCCCCGGGCCCGCGGTAGGCTCCAAACACCGGCGCACGAGCCGCAAAGCTTCCGTCCGCTGCCGCCGCCAAAGCGCCACTGTCGTGCACGGACGCCTGAGCGCCGGGCGCTGCATGCTGATCGCGCAACTCGATTTCGTAGCGGCCCATCAAGAACAGTCCCGAGTCGCTGCCTTCGGGAAGCATGAAACGGAGCGAAAGATCGATGTCCCCAAACTCCATGCGCGAGGTCAAATCGTCCGGAGCCGGTGAACCCGCGTTGGAAAGCGTGCGCCCTTCGTGTGGCCGTCGATCGACTTCCTCTTCGGCAGTGCGCACGAGTTGTCCGGCGGCGCCCAAATCGATGGTGACTCCTCCTCGCGCCCAACCCTGACCGGACCAGATCTTCAACGGCTCGTCCTGGGTCAGCAACAGCATGCCTTCGCCACCCGACTCGCGCGGCCGAGGCATGGAGTAGGGCTTGGCAACAGGGACGACGGTAGGGTCGTCTGCCAAGCGCCTTACGGTGTAGGCCAGTTCATTCTGCACCAGCACTTCGCCTTGCGCGCTGCGCAGACCGTCGAACCGCAAGCGTGCGACCTTGCCGGCTGTCAGGCTGCGCACGAAAACTTTGGCGCTGCGGCAGTCCTTTGCGAGTTCGATGGACTCGACGGCCCGCGGCGCAATGTTTCGCAGCGGCGAACCATATTCCCACCAATATTCGTAGTCGTACTGGTGCACTCGAACTTTTTCGGCTACCAGTCCGCTGGGGTCGATGGGTTTGGTGAAACTGATCGCAAATCCTCCCGGCACTAGGCGCGTCGATTGGATCTCGAACGGGGTCTGGCCGCTCCAGCGCATGCGTGCGACGCCGTCGCCGGGGGCTTGCCCGCCCCAGCCGCGATCAGTGAGTCCGCAAAACAGGCTTCCATCCGCGGCGAATCGCACCCGAATGGCCGAGCCCACCCCGCGGCGGAATGGGTAGACGACGCCTTGGGTTACGCCACCGAAGTCCTCGAGCTCGGCGCGCAGGATCATGCCGTTGGTCATTTCGGCAAGGAACAACTGCCCAGCAAAGGGTCCGAACTTTCCGTCGCTGGTGTCGCTAGCCATGTCGCCGGTGGAGCGCGACCAGTCATAGGGAATCCAAATCGCTGCGTCGTCGCGGGCCTGCTTCGGAGCCATAGTTCCACTAGGAAGCCGCTTCTCGCGTTGGAACTCCTCGGTCCAGCGCAAGGAAGCTGGATGACCGTGGAAGGTCCCCTCGCGCGCATGGAACAGCCCACAAGCTGCCATCCAATCGCCCTGGTTGTCGGTCACGAGCAAACGGCCAGTGCTATCGCGGCCGATGCCGCACGGGCTGCGAAACCCGGAGGCAAAAGGATGCACGGCGCCCTTGGGGTCGACGCGCAGCACCCAGCCGCGGTAGGGCACGGGCGAGACGCCCATCCACCAGGGATCTCCGAAGGCCACGTTCAGGGACACATACCAGTTGCCTTGTTCGTCGCGCGGCAAGCCGAAGGCGAACTCGTGGTAGTTGCCGGAAAGCCCCCAGTCATTGGTTAGAGTTTGCACGCGATCACACTGGCCGTCCGAATCGTCGTCGCACAAGAGCGAAATCTCGCCGCGCTGCAGCACATAGATGGAGTTGCCCTCCACCGCCAGGCCCAATCCCTCTTGCAGTCCTTCGGCGAAGAGTCTCGGCATCGCGCTCGAGATGTCCGCGGTCAGGGGATCGCGGTAGATCCAAACTTGACCGCGGCGCGTGCTTACCACCAGTGCACCGTCGGGCAAGAAGCCCAGGCCACCAACCTCCAGGCGCTCACCGGGCGGAGACGGCAGATGCTCCACCGTGTATCCATCGACCTCCGACTGGAACAGCGCCATCAGGCTCGCGCCCACTACTAGAAAGCCGCTCACAGGCCAAACTCCGCCAGGACGCGCTCCAGACCTGCCTCATCCGATGCCGCCGCGGGTGCAAACACAAGCCGCAGCTTGGCGGCAGACGCGTTCGAGCACGCCACGCGCACCGAGGCCGTACCACTTGGATCCAGACCGCAACTGAGCGCTCCTTCGATGACCAGCAGTGCGTACTGATCGGGAGCTACTCTTGCCCACCACGCAGTCAACGAGTTTGGCCCCTCCTGGGCCTCCGTCCCTATGTCCCCAAGCGCGCCAGCGCTCTTTGGCTGCGAACGAGAACCCACATGGTGATCTCCTGCTGGAAGCTTGGCTGCCAAGACAGTGACAATGGACGACGCGCTCGTGGCTTGAATCGTCAGCCGCCGTTCGATGGCGGTTCCTGTGGACAGCGCGATGGCCGACAGGTCTTCGCGGACCTGCGCGATGGTCTTGTGCTGGGGATCCAGCAGTTCGTAGGCAAGACCAGCCTCTTCCCCGCGGGCCCAGGTGTCCTGGATGCGCGCACCGGCCTTGAATTGCTGCCCGTCTTGACTGACATGGAACGCGGCACTTGCCCCGCCGGCCTCGTAGTGGTGAACCAGTGTTCCTAGCGGACGAAGGTAGCTGCCGCCGCGGCCATCCCAGTCTTCACGCTTGGCGAACGCCCCTAGGCGCGCAGCGATGGGCCGCACGTCGTCGAGCGCGTATTCCATACTCAGGCCGCCGGGAAAACCGAGCAAGAGCCCGCGCACGACTTCAGGTCCGTCTTCGACGACCGGCGGCAGCTTGCCGCGCGCCATGGCGCAGTGCCCCCGCACGACGAGCTGGGCACTGTCGCCGGACTCGTTCTCGGTCAACGGCATGAGCGTGCGCACGTAGTCAACGACCAACCAACGCTCCTCTTCCGTCAACGAACCGGCGTAGGCGGGCATGACCGAGCGTCCTGGAAGCCCGGAGGAAATGGTGCGAAATAGCGCCTCGCGCGTGTTGCCAAAAGCAAAACCGCCGGCAGCGAAATCGCGCGCCACAACTTTGAGTTGCTTGGCCGTTTCGCCGTCACCCTTGCCGGTCAGGCCGTGGCAGCCAGCACAATTGCGCGCGTACAGGTACTTTCCATCGCGCGGTTCTTCGGGCTCCTCCACTTGCGTGGGTTGGACGGACGCCAGCACGCTGCCGCTCTTCGAGCGCTCGGCGCCGGCCGCGTTCACGCGCTTGCCGACAAAGCGTTCCAGCTCGGAGTCGGTTGCGACGGGCGTATCTTCGGTCGGAACTTTGCTAGGTACAGCGCGTATCTCTGGTTCGGGGGCGGTTTGCGCTGGCGCCGCTTGGCCCTTTGGCAGCACGAATCCCTCGATCCCCTTGGGCTTGGCCGGGACGGGCGCGGCTTGCGCAGGCGCCGACGCGGGCTCAGTTGCCTTCGGCACACCCTCCGCGGCTGCGACTGGCTTTGCCGTGCCGGCGACGGTCGATGCGGCGCCCTTGGAGGAGTTCGCCGAAACCTTGGTTCGCAGCGGATTGGATAGCGGCGGCGCGCAAGCCGCCGTGCAAACCGCCGCGAAACATACTCCCAACCACACGCCACGCGAAAGGTTCGTTTCCACAGGTGCGTCCAAGCATCCTGCGTGGCCGCGCGGACGTCAAGGTCAGCGCGGCCCCGAGCACCTACCTAGCGACCCGAATCAGGGTCCAATGTAGGTCGAAGCGTTGCCGCGTGGCGCGCCGTTGGCGTCGATCCACGAATCCAGCACGATTCCGTTCACTGGGTCGGCCAGTTTTTGGATCAAAGTCGCGCCCAAAGGACCGGCCATTTCCGGATCCAGCGCGCCGTCGCGCAGGCTCGGCCCGACTGCGGCATCGAGCCAAGTGTGGTTGTTGGAACCGTTGGCTACGCCGCTAGGTTCGACCACGCGGTCCAAGTTGAGCGTGACGTTGGCCGGGTTGAAGGCACTCGCCGGCGCCACGCCGTCGCATCCGATGCGATTGGCATTGGTATCAAGCGGATTCACGGGCTTGCCGTCCTGATCGAACAGGAACAGTCCCGTGCCTAGGCCAGCGACCATGTGGGCCCACAGCGGCGAATCCATTTGGTTGCCGGTGTTCTGACCAAAGTGCGTCTTGAGCAACTGGAAATCCAAGGCTCCGAAGTTTCCGCTGGCCATGTTCGTGCGGAACGCGTTGTACTGCGCACCGAACGATGCCAGAGCACTGTCGGTCAGGTGGCAAGTCGAGCAGTACCGCGGTCCCTCGGTCGTGGGCTGCACCTTGCCTCGAATCGAGTGCGCCATGATCGAGTTGTGACTCAATGACGGGAACGCAGCCGGAGGGGCGTTGCCAATTCCCTTGCGATCCGTGAAAGCAAACACCTTGGAGAGCACTCCGTTCTGGTCCTCGAAACGATAGAAGACCTTGGTGTTCGCGCTGAACTGCGTGATCTTGCCGCGCGTGTTGACGCCCAATTGGAAGAACAGTGGTGACTGGTACGTGAAGTCCGCCGTCCTTTGCTTGTAGACGATGCGCTCGCCCGTGATGTTGCTGAAGTTGTTGCCGGTGTTGTACTCGCCGGACAAGTGGCAACCCATGCAGGTGTTGGTCCACGAACCGTGACAGGCAACGCAGTCCATGCGGTCGGTGTGGCTGAATCCTGCAGTAACACCGCCGGTTTGCAGCGGGCCCATGCCGTTGGTCGCATCCGCGTCGACCCGCCCCATGGCGTAGCTGGCCTTGGCGGTGTAGATCGGTTGGTTGGTTGTCGGATGCAACTTGCCGGTGTTTGAAACCGTGTCCTTGACTTGGGGAATGTAGTGTGTCGCCCCAGTCAACCGGCTCTTCAAGAAGTACTCGCCCGCACCGTTCTTGGTGACGTGCTTGAGCTGGTTGCCTTCGGCATCGACCGCGACCTGGGCCGCCGTTCCGGCGTAGGTGGTGCCTGCCTGAGTCGACGCATAGGCTTCGATCGTGCCGTGGCAGCTCTCGCAGCGGATGGCGACTTGCTGCTCCATGCGGCTGGCGATGTCGGGATTGGATCCGCCCGTCGTCCCACCCCCGTGCAAGTCCCAACTGCCGTGGCAGTCGATGCAGCCCATCCCTGCTTCGTAGTGTACGTCGGCAGGCGTGTCGTCTCGACCGTCGCCGTCGTAGTCCTCCTCGAGGATGTACTGGTTGTGATTGCGGCCATTGAACGTGTGGTTGTCCACGACCGGATCGAACAGGCGCTCGTCGCCGAACGTGGTCTTGAAAGTCACCGGGTTGGCCGGGTACTGCAAGTGGTTCTTCACGTCGGCGTTCTGGTCCAAACGCAGGCCCCAGTACTGCATGACCGTACGGTTGGAACCCTGGTGACAACCCGCACAGGCGTAGTCATCGATACCTTTGATGACCTCGCCGCTGGGCAGCGTCTTGTTCACGCTGGAAATCTTGTGCGAGCGCGGGTGGGAACGCTCCGGATCGTCGATGTCGTCCGGATCCACGGGCTCGAGCTTGTTGATATTCGGGTCCGAGCTTCCCGAGCGTCCACCCAAGCTGTACTGCATGTGGCACGCGGTGCAGCCCGATGAGCGGAAGTCGCCCGCGCGGTTGTTGGCACCGGCGCTGCCCAAGTGGCAGTCACCGCAGGTGAAAGAGATTTGCTCGGCGAACAGTTTGGCGAGCGGTGAACCGTTGATCAGCGAGTTGTCGGCATTGACGTCGTCGACCAGAGCGCCCGCGAGGAAATCGGGGTTGTTGAACAGGTTGCCAGGGAGCGTAACCCCGAAAACGCTGTAGACCGGCATTTCCACCAATTGTGCGACCGCCCCGACGGCCGCATTGGCCAGGTTGAAGTTGTTGTCCACCACGGCCCGGTGCGAGAAATCGCCAGCCGTGTCCTCGTACAGCCCGGCGTTGCCGGGTAGTGAGTTGTCTACCCCTGCGGCGAACAGCGCGCCCGAAAAAATGCCTGATTCGGTTGCGAGCAGGCTGCTGCTCACGGACTCGGCGTGGTTGGAATGGCATTGCCCACAACCCTCACCCTTGCTGACGACGCGCACGTCACCCGGGTTGATGAAGCGCAAGTAGTCGAGCGCCGTGTAGTTCTTGTTGCCAACTTGGTAATCCGGGAACTTGTCGATGCCGGCCAGCGTCAGACGGTTGAAGTAGGCCTTGGCGTTGTTGTCCTGGAACGCGTCGTCGCCAATTTCGGGCGGCGGCGGTACGTGGGCTGTGAGAACGTCATCCGCGTTCGGATTTCCCCCGTGGCAGGTCGAGCACATGATATTGGCGGCACCGGGGAAGGGGTGCGGATTCTCGATGCCTGGCCCCTTGTAGTCGTTCTTCAGACTGCCGTTGTGGCACAGCATGCAAGACTCGGCTTGCTGCGTTTGCAGACTGCCTGTTTCGCCGCTGCAAGAAGCGAACACGCCCAGGCCCCCAAGGAGCGCAAGGGCGATGGTGCGCAAGGCACCGTCCACTCTGGTTTGGATCTGGTTCACGAGTTGACTGCTCCTAACGCTTCGTTGCAACGTTCCCACGGCTAACTCCCCCTTTGCTTGGCCACCGCTTGCGGCGACACGTCTCCACAACAGTCCATCGGAGCCCGCCGGACAATGGCTTGAAAGCGAACGAGAATTCCTTCGATCGGGCCGGGAAGAAACTTCCACGTTCGGCTCGCCAATAGGAATGGGCGAGTTCGTGGGCCGGACCGCCGGGGGCGAGCTACAAGTTTTGCTCGGCCTGCTGCCAGGTGCGGGGTATGTGACATCGGTCGCAGCGATCGACCCATCCCAAGTTGAGGTGGTTGGGATTGTTGGCGTTGGCCAGATCGGCTCGATGGCACGTTACGCACTCGGTATCCACGGGTGTGAACTTGCCGACTTCCGCCCCGACGTGGCAGCGCCTGCAGGCGGTCGAGGCGTGCACCCCGATCAATGGGAAGCGCGTGCGCTGATGCATGGCGATTTGCCCGACCGGTTGCCAGGTTTGCTCTTGGTGGCAATCCTCGCAGCGTGAGCCCAGTTGCCCGGCATGGATGTCTTCGTGACACCCGCCACAGCCGCGCTGCGCAAACGTCGCCACGGGGCCGCGATCGTTGTGGCAGCGCAAGCAACTGGCCTGCGTGTGCGCGCCATTCAAAGGCACGCCGGTTTCGGCCAGGTGATCGAAGTGGAAGTCTTCGGAAAGCGTTTGCCAGCCGGATCCCACGTGGCACAGCGAGCAATCGCCGGGAAACGTTCCGTGCGGCAGGACAGGGCCAAGACCGCCCCACCACAGATGCTGTTTGACCGACTTGGAACCACCGGTCACGCACGCCGCAACCAGCAGCAGGAAGGCCAGCACCGCTAGCGCTCGGCCCGAGAGCACGTCTTTGCGCATGGGTCAAAAGCTCCTTTGGAGGTACACGCCGAGCGCGACCGAGTTCTCGTCGTCCCAGAATCCCAATTCGACGTTGCCCGAAAAACTCCAGCCGGACTGGGTCTGATAGTCCCGGTTCAGGCGCAGGCGGTGTTGCGGAATGTCGTTGTTGTTGTCCGAAAACGTGTCGATCTGATTGGCCGCGAATTCGTAGTCCAGCGCCCAACGCCCTTGAGGCGCGTTCCAGCTCAACGACAGCCGGCCACCCAGCGAGTCCGAGTGTCGTCCATTCGCTCCAAAAATGGACAGGTCGGTGACGCTTTGCTGGAAAATGAAGTTGCGCTGCTCCCAACCCACTTCCCCGTCGGCACCTTCCTCGTCTTCGTCAGCCCACACTCCCAACGCAGCGCGCCAACGAGAATCGGCGCTTGCTTGGCTGCGCAAACGCACGGCCAAGCGATCATTGTGGTCATCGGCCAGTTGATCGTCTTCGACCGGCAAGAATTCTTCGCGATCGATTTCCGGGAATTCCATGTGGCTGTAGATGAAATCCAGCGTGGCACCGTCCTCGGAGCGCGTGCCGGACGTCAAATAGGCTTGGGTGAGATCCACGCCGCTGCCTTTTTCTTCGTCACCACTGGTGTAGTAGTCGACCCAGACCGTGCCCGAAAAATTCCAGCCCTTGGGCGGCAAGTAAGCCAGCTTGCCGACCGCCAAGTCGCGATCGGCATTGGAATTGTGAAAGGTCTTTTGGAAACCCGCGGCGGCGGACAATTGCTCGCTAGCGTCCGCGATCCAGCGGTAGTAGGTCGAAACCTGGAAGTCCTGGAGGGATTCGAAACTCTTGTCGGGCTCCGGCATCCAGCCAATGCTGGCGCCGTAGGAATCGCCGCTGGGCAGTCGACGGCCCCACTCGAAGCCATCGATGACGCCGAACTCGCTCATGCCGCGACTGAGAAAGCGCCCGAATTCCAAGCGATCTGGCGCAAAGCGTGTGCCACCCAAGGAGTAGGAAATGCGCTCAGGGCGCAAGCGCCCTTGGCTCTCGTCGTCATCGTCGGGAACTTCCGTGCGGCGCACGTTGATTTCCCCTTCGAGGTGCAGCGCGTCGCCGATGCCGGTCAGGTTCTCGTACTCCACGTCCGCTCCCAAGCGGAAGAAGCCGTCTTTGCGGTCGTCCTCGCTGCTCCAGATTTGGTCGGCAATGAAATAGGTCCGCCCGGTGACGGACGGTGGGCGTTCTTCCGGCCGCACGGGTTGCACTTTGGCCAGCAGCGGCTGGTTGGGCGTGAATTCGCTGTCCTGGTTGGTCCAGGTGGGCTGTTCGCGTGCCTCTTGCGCGTTCGTCTCGGTCGCTTGGACAGGCGACTCTTCGGCCGGTTTGACTGCCGGTGCTTCGAAGCGATCCGCGGAGACTTGGGCCATGCCGCGCGTGCCCGGTCCAGGCAAGAATCCGGGATCGACGAGTTCAACCAAGGATGATCGGTCTAGCGCTTCGCTGATCGTTCCCGCAAAGGTGCCGCCTTCCCGCGGCAGGAAGAACACGCGATCGCCGCTGCGCAGGCCGTCGGCTGTACCGCGATCGATGTTCACGAAATTGCCGCGTGCGGATGTGACCCGGAATTCGACCTTCTCGGGGTCGCCCGCGGAGCGGACCTCTTGACTGGAGACCTGTTCCTCTTGCGCGGGCGCCGGCTCTTGGACATCCGCGCTTTGAGCCCAGGCCGAACCGGCGCAGGCCAAAGCGGCCGCGGCCAGCGCGATGAAAGCCATGGGCCGGCGCACTGCGACCGCGTTCCGGACTATCTGTTGCGCGGCTTGCGCCGCAAAAACACGTCCTCCTCGACTCCGTGACAATCTACGCATTCCGTGCCCATCGGCTTGTATCGGATGAACTGCAGTCCGCGCTCTACGACGGGCAGGTGGCAGGCGGAGCAGGCAACGTCCTTGTGGGCCTCTCCGAGCCGAAATCGGGAGTCGCGCTCGTGGTTGAAGCGCAGAAAGTTCGCCGTTTCGTCCGTGTGGCAACGGGCACAGTCAGTTTTTCCACCCAGTTCGAACTGGCGGCCATGGGGTTCGGCGTGGCAATCCGCGCAGGCCTGCCCCTTGGCGCGCTCCCAGGTTCGGCCAGCGGCCGCGGGACGCGCAAGGGGCGTGTGACAGGCGTTGCACGCGGCGGTGCCGTGCGCCCCTGCCAAGGTGAAGCCGGTCCACGCGCCGTGGTCGAAGCCCTGATCCAGTGTCCGGAACGACACTTCGTTGTGACAGCGCGCACAATCCGAGCGCGAACCCACCGCGGCCGGCAGTGCGGCCAAGTCGAAAGCGCCACCGTGGGGATCCGCGTGGCAAGTCACGCAGCCTTGGTATTCACCGAAGTGCTCGGACACCTTGCCGAAGGTCCGGCCGGCTTCGTCGGGTTCCGGGGCCAGCGGGTGGCAGACTTGGCAGCCTTCCGCCTCGTGGGCACCCTTGACGGCGAATCCGGTCCAGCGCCCATGATCGAAATCGTCAGGACTGACGGCGTCGAACGACTCGGTTTGGTGGCAACGCGCGCACTCGCCGTGCTCGGGTGTCGGCACGCCCGCGGCGAAGGGCGCGAAAAAACCGCCGTGGGCGTCCTGATGGCAACTGTCGCAGTTGCTGGGGGTGCCGTGGAATACACGCGGCTGGTTGGCCGGCGGATCCTGGTGGCATTCGTTGCACTCGATCCGGGCGTGCTCGCCGGTCAGAGGCAACTCCGTCCGTTCGTGCTTGGCTAGATCGAACTCGTGCGGCAAGAAATGCTCGTCCGCGTGGCAAGCGCTGCAATCTCCCGCTCCCGCGGGCACCAGCGCCCGCGAGCGCGGCGTCAATGGCGGGAGCGCAAACGGGCCGCGCTCGAACTGGCCCAGGTGAGGATCCAGGTGGCACTGCGCGCATAGCCCTTGTTCGCGACCCGGATAGCGCGCCAGGAATTCTTCCGTCGCGGGGTCGTGGCACTTTGCGCACTCGACTTGGTCGTGGGGCGGGTCGAGGTCGAAACCGGAGGCCGAGTGCCAGCGCGGTTCCAGCTTCAGACGTTCGTCGCGAAAACTGATGTGGTCGGCCGCATGGCAGGTCACGCATGCCCCGGGGGCCGCGAGCGATTCCATGCGCGCGACTTCGTCCACGAAGTCGGTCTGGTGAGGAGATGCGTGGCAGTCGACGCAAGTCCTGGGGCTGGGCTTGCCCTTGCGCAGAGTCATGGCCTCCAAGGAAAAGCGCGAGTCCTTGGCGTGACAGTCACGGCATCCAACATCTGCGTGGCCGCCGATCAACGGCAGGTGTCGGTCGTGGTCCAGCGACTGCAATTGGTCAAAGGACTCCTGCCCGTGGCAACTGGCGCAACTGGAGGCCATCTGGCCTTCGTGCGGGTCTTCATGGCACGTCGCGCAATTGGAATCCAGTCCCAAGAAGCGCTGCGCGCCTTTGGGTAGCAATTCGACGTCCGCGTTCTCGTGGCACTCCGCGCATTTGAGTTCCAGGTGCTTGCCATCCATCTTCCAGCCCAGCAATTCGTGATCGAAGTGCTCGGGATCCGGAATGCCGGCACGCGCGAAGCTCAGCCGGTTGACGATCGCAAACCCGGTGCCGTGGTGTTCGCTGTGGCACGTGGCACAGGACTCGGCCAATGTGCGTTCGACCTTTCCGTGCAACCCGGTACCCGCTTCGATTTGCTCCTCGATGGGCTCGTGGCACGCCAAACACGACGAAGTCATGCTCGAAAACCAACCGCCGTGGCACTCCGAGCAGCTTTTCTTGGAACCCAGTGCCTCTTCGCGGCCGTGCACTGTGGTCAACGGACCCGGTGAAGTGCGCTCCATGTCCACCGCTGCGACCAGCGCAACGATGGTTATGGAAATGAAGGCGATGCCGGCCTGAGTTCGCCCGAACTTCATGGACGACCTCCTCGACCGAGGACGCCGCCATAGGTAAGGGCGTAGAGCACGTGCAAGCCGATGAGCACGAGCATCAGCACGGCGAGCCAGCGGTGCAGGTAGCGCCAGGTGTTCAGGATCGCGCGCAGATCCTCTAGGTGCGAGGCTGCCAGGCCCGTGCGGTAGGCCTGTTTGGCCATGAGCAAGGTTTCCGCGAGCTCCGCTGGCGGCACATCATGTTGTGTGCCCATGCCGTGGATCGACTTGAGCGCCATGCGCAAGCGCCGCTCGCCCGAGTACAGCGCGCGCACTCGCCCGAGGAAAGTAGCCTGCCACTGGATGGACTCGATCAGTTTCTCGATCTCGCGCCGCGCCAGCTCGACGAACTTCCAGTTGGACTTGTCCAACTGCTCTAGTTGCCCATGCAGCCGCAGCTTGAGTTCTTCCAACTCCAATTCGCGGCCATTGGCGGCGCGTGGCAAACGCGCGTAGAAGTACCGGCCGATCGCGCCCGTGACCAGCAAGACGCCCATGAGCCAAAGCGCGTGCCCCCCGACCGTGTGGCGCGGCGACATGGCCGAGTGCAGGAGCGCGACCAAGAAGGCCATGATTCCAGTGCCGATGTGGCTGGTCATCCAAGCCCCGAGCGAACCGAGCTGGAAACCCAGCCAGCGCGCACGGCGCACCAGATAAAGCAAGTTGACGAAGACCAGCGCGAGCGACGCGATACCCAGACCCAGCCCGACATTGCGACCCGGACGCAGCAGCTCGTGCTTGTCCAAGGACGGACGGATTTCGTTCGGAAGCCAGTAGTAGTCAGAGTGCCAGGCCGCGAAAATCAACGCCGACAAAGACATCAACAGCGCGACGGCCAACGCTTGGGTGATTCCCGTGCCTTGTTCGATCAGGGGCTCCGATTTGGGCCTGAGATTGGGATCGAAGGACACGCCCGAATCGGATAGCAACTGGAAGGGCGTGATACCCCCGGCCATGACGAATACTTCGTCGTTGGGAATTCGCTCGCGTCGCGCGGAGTCCCCATCCGCGATTTCTAGATCCACGGACTCCGGGTCGACCGCCAGCAACTGGCTCTTGGTAAGCACGCGCAGCTTTCCTGCGGCGACGCTCGCTTGCAAGTTGGCTTCGTTGCGCGCGCGCAAACGGGTGAAATGCTCTCGTCGGTAGCTGAGCGTGACTTCGTTGCCGGGTTGTTCGGCGAGCCCGAGCGCCGTTTCCACGGCGCTGTCCCCGCCGCCGACGACCAGCACGCGCCTGTTCTGGTAGGAGTGTGCGTCGATCAAGCTGTAGGAGACCTTGGCCAGTCCTTCCCCGGATACGCCCAACTTGCGCGGCGATCCACGCCGCCCCAAAGCTAGGCAGACGTTGCTGGCTTCGATCACTCCGGCCGAGGTTTGCACAGCGAACCCGCCGCCTTCCAAACGCTGCACGCCCTGGAACGAAACGCCGCCGTGGATGGGAAGCTGCTGCTCTTGGGCTACTTGCTCCCACAGCTGGATCAGTTCCTCTTTTTCGTAGCTCGTGCGCTTGAGCTGGCCATGCAAAGGCAGCTCGACCGGCTGCGTGACGACCAGCTTGCGGCGCGGATACTTGGCGACCGAGCCGCCCAGACGCTCCTCCTGATCGATCGTCACGAAGTGCAGGCCAGCGCGCTTGGCTTCTAGGGAACACGCGAGCCCCGCAGGCCCTGCACCCACTACACACAGGTCATAGCGCTGGCTGTCGCGAGCGCCGTCCGCTCGACTGCCGGCCGTGAGCGCCGCGACTTTCTGCGCGACAGCAGTACCCTGATCGATGGCGCTCTTGATCAAGGCATGCGCCGTAATCTCGCCGGCTAGGAACAAGCCCGGCGAGCCGACGGCTTCCAAGCCATCGGATAGTACAGGGACATCTTGGCGCTTGGCGAGGTTGGAAATCGTGACCGTGATCGCACCCGCCGGACACTCGCGCTCGCAAGCCGCGTGGCCCACGCAACGCGCGCCATTCACGACCATGGCCTGGCCGTGCACGAGTTGCAGCACGCCATCTTCGGGGCAGGCCGTAACGCACGTGCCGCAGCCCAAGCAGCGCGATAGGTCGACGACCGGGTGGTGGAGAACGGAT
>JAKFYL010000009.1 GCA_021730845.1 Planctomycetota bacterium
AGGGCTATGGGAAGAATCGCGCGACTGTGCCCTGCGTTTGCAAGCTGGCGGCGTGCGCTTTGCTTTTGGAACGGCAGGCGGAACTCCCGCGGAGCTGCTCAAGCGCGTGCGGACGCTCGTCGAAGTCGGGTTGCCCGCCGCCGCAGCGCTCGACGCGCTGACAAGCGACGCCGCACAAATCTTGGGCGTCGAGCGCGAACTCGGCCGAATCGAAGTTGGCCAGCGTGCATCCTTGGCGCTGTGGACCAAGAGTCCGTTCGAAAAGGACGCCCAACTGGCGTGGCTCTTCATCGAGGGCTACCCGCATGAGTTCGAGCGCAAGACACCTGTGGCTTCCAGCGGCCCGCCCGCGGAAGGTTTGAGTGTCGCTGGCACCTGGGAAATCACCATCGAGTCCGGGGACAACACGCGTCGCGGCACCGCGACGGTGACCATGGAAGCGAGCGGAGAGACCAAGGCCACAGTCGAAAGCGAAGGCTTCGGCGGGCGCACATCGAGCGTCGAGTACAGCGGACAGTTGTCGGGCAAGACGCTGACTTTGACCGGTTCGACCACCCGCGGCGACCAAGCGATCGAGCTTTCCATGCGCGTGGAAGTCGAACCCGACTCGTTGTCCGGCACTCTGACCTCCAGTGGAAGCTTTGGCGAACGCACCAGCCAGATCCGCGGTACCCGCCGTCCCCAGCGCTAACGGGAAGCAACGCACATGCACACCACGCACATTCATCGCGCTTTTTCCGTTGTGATCTGCAGCTTTGTGCTCGGCGGGCAAGCCGCGGCCCACGACCACCCCGTGGAGATGAACGCCCTGCGAACGCCCCGGCTGCGGACCGGAGGAAGCTGCCTGATCCAAGACGTGACCATCCACAGTGCCGTGGACGCAGCCAAGCGCGGCAGCGTGCTCGTGCAAGGCGGCAAGATCACCGCGATCGGGAAGATCGAAGCGCCAGCGGGCGTGATGGTCCTGGATGGAAAGGGCATGCACTTGGCGCCTGGAGTGATCGATTGCCACTCGCACATGGCCATCGACCGCGGAATCAACGAAGGCACGCTCACGATCACCGCGGAATGCGATATTTCGGACGCCATCGATCCGGACGACTTGACCATCTACCGGGCGCTGGCCGGCGGAGTCACCACCGCTCGGCTGCTGCACGGTTCCGCCAATGCCATCGGCGGTCGCCACGAAGTGATCAAGCTCAAGTGGCGGCGTTCCGTGGATGAACTGCGTTTTCCGGGAGCGAAGGAAGGCGTGAAATTCGCGCTCGGGGAGAATCCCAAGCAGTCCAACTCCGGAACGCAGACCAATCGCTTTCCCGACTCGCGTATGGGTGTCGAGGCGGTGTTCGAGCGCGCTTTCGCCCGTGCCCGCGAGTACCGCGCCGAATGGCAGGCTTTCGACGCCGCGCGCGCCCGCGGCGACGATCCGCCCTCGCCCAGGCGCGACGTGCGTCTGGACGCGTTGGCCGGCATTCTCGATGGGTCCGTCGACGTGCACTCGCATTGCTACCGTGCCGACGAAATCCTGATGCTGCTGCGAGTTGCCGACCGCTACGGTTTCCGGATCAAGACCCTGCAGCACGTGCTCGAAGGCTTCAAGGTTGCCAAGGAGATCGCGGAGCACGGCGCCGGAGCCTCGACCTTCAGCGATTGGTGGGCGTACAAGATCGAAGCCTACGACGCGACTCCCTTCAATGGCGCGCTGCTGCACGAAGCCGGCGTATTGTCGACTTTCAATTCCGATTCGGACGAAATGGTGCGCCGCATGTACGCCGAGGCCGCCAAAGGTGTGCGCTACGGCAACATGGATCGTGTGGCAGCCTTGGCGCTGGTGACCATCAATGCCGCCAAGCAGCTGGCCATCGACGGACGCACCGGATCGATCGAGATCGGCAAGGACGCGGATCTGGCGTTGCACACGGGCGATCCACTTTCGTCGCTGGCGCGCGTGGTGTGGACCATGGTCGATGGCGAGATCGAGTTCGAGCGCCGCGACGCCTTCGAGCTCGAGACCAAGCCGGCCGGGGTGTTGCCTATGGAGGAGCCGCGCCGCGACGCGTCGATTCGCGTCGAACCAGACGGCGGTGAGGTCATCGCGCTGGTGGGGAGCACGCTGCATCCCGTGACTTCCGCGCAGATCGAGAACGGAGTGCTCTTGATCCAACGCGGCCGCATCGTCGGTATGGGCAAAGGGCTGGCGATTCCGGCCGGCGCGCGCGTGATCGAGGCCAAGGGCAAGCACGTTTGGCCGGGTTTGATCGCGCTTTCGACGCCGCTGGGCTTGACCGAAATCGGTTCTGTTCGCGCCACCGACGACTTGGCGGAAATCGGTGGGAATCAGCCCGATTTGCGCACCAGCGCCTCGATTGCCACGGATTCGGCGCATATCCCGGTGACGCGCTCGGCTGGCATCACGCGCAGCCAAAGCGCGCCCCAGGGCGGCGGGCCCTTGCGCGGCCAGTCTTGCGTGTTGCGCCTGTCCGGCGACACCTGGGAAGAGATGCTCATGGTCGATCGCGACATGCTGCACCTGTCGTTTCCCGCGCAGGCCAATGCGGCCAAGGAAAAGAAGAAGTCCGAGGAGGTCAAGGCACTCGAGAAGCTGTTCCACGAAGCTCGCGAGTACCAGCGCTTGCACGGCGAAGCACAGGCCCTTGGAACACGCCCGCCGAACTACGATCCGCGGCTGGAAGCGTTGGCACCCTACGCGCAAGGCAAGCGTCGCATCGCGATCTATGCCAACAATGCCCAGACCATTTTGGATGTGCTCGCCTTTGTGCGCGAGCAGAACCTGGATGCGGTCCTGATCGGCGTGACCGAGGGCTGGAAAGTGGTCGACGAATTGTGCGCTGCCAAGCTGCCCGTGGTCGTCGGGCCCGTGCTCACGCTGCCCAGCAGCGAGTTCGATCCCTACGATGCGCCCTATGCCAACGCCGCCGTGCTCTCGCGCGCGGGGATCCCCGTGGCGCTGGCGGCGATGGACGGCGAAAACACGCGCAATTTGGCGTTCCACGCTGCCATGGCGAGCAGTTTCGGGCTCGCGCGCGAAGAGGCGCTGCGAGGCATGACGATCTATCCGGCGCGGGTGCTTGGCCTCGAGCAAGAGCTCGGGAGCCTAGCACCCGGCAAGCTGGCCGACGTGGTCGTTACCGACGGGGACATGCTGGAGATCACCACCCACGTGGAGCGCGTGTTCGTCGAAGGCGTCGAACAGTCGATCTCCAACCGACAGGTCGAGCTCTACGAGCGCTATCGCGCGCGACTGCACAGGCTGCAAGGCAAGCGCTGAGTCGTTCGCGCGGGGCTAGAGTTCGCCGCGCGATCTGACCGGCGGCGCGAGTGCGTCCACCCGCGTCAGGCGGCCGCCGCCGGGCCGCGCAACTTCGAAGGCCACGTCATGGGCTTGGGCATAGTCCAGCGCCTTGGGCTGGATGGCGCGGCCCGCGCAGTGCCGAGCCTGGTCGAACGAGATGTGGTCCAAGTGGCATGCTCTGCCCCGGGCAGGATCGTCGTCGTAGATACCGTCGACGTCCTTGAGCAGGCGGCACACCTTGGCTTCGAGCGCACCTGCCAGCGCGATCGCCGTGAGATCCGAGCCACCGCGGCCGAGCAGCGCCAGGCGCCCGCGTCGATCGCAGCCCACGAAACCCGGAACGACGACTGCCGGAGCGCGCGCGAGTTCGCGCAGGATCGCTGCAGGGCGCATCTTGCACGGGTCGGCGTCCAGGGCCGAGCCACGCACGACTAGGCCCATGTCCCGCGCCGTCATGGCGCGAGCACTGACTCCCTGCCGGCCCAGCGCCAAGGCAAGCAGGGCCGCGGCGCGGGCCTCCCCAAGCGCCACGAGCGTGGCCAAGGAATGTCCCAGGGCTGCCTCGCCGCCAACTTGCCGGCCGTGGGCCAAGAGAGCATCGGTTTCCCCTCGAAAGGCGGACACGACCGCGACGACGCGCGCGCCGCCCTGGGTCCAGCGGCGAATTTCAGCGGCTACGGTAGGCAGATCGCCGGGATCTTTCAGCAGCGAGCTGCCGAACTTGAGTACGGCAATCGGGCCACTAGCGAGGTCGGAACGGGTGGAAACGGAAGTACGCGAAGATAGCGCTTGCACGGCGAAAAAGGCATCGAACGGGACTGCGCGACGGGGGTTAGGACTGCCGGCGGCCCGGGCCGGCGGTCCACTTCCGAGCGCACGTTGCGCAGTTATTTGCGCAGAGTCGTTCGAGCGTGGAAGCCGCCGCCCGGGCCGCGTTTGGCTTTTTTCGAATCGAGCTTGTGCAAGCTCGCAGTGGGGGCGGTCAGGGCTTCCATCGAAATGCTAGTGGGCGAATGATAGGCGGGGAGCGAACCCAAAAGCAATGCTTCTTTCAGCGACCCTTGCGCTTGCGGTCGCTGTGGTTGACGCTCGTGGTGCGGGTCCATTGCCACCCTTTCTCGGTCTTGGCCAGCTCGCCGGAGATGCGCGCGTCCCACCAAGCTTGGGGCTTGTCGCCTTGCAGGCGGGAAATGTTGGCCGAGATGCTCGCTTTGGCAGTCTTGGGCTCGCCCTCGGTGACCACGACATCGAAGGGTACTTCGGGCAGATCGGCGCGCAAGGCGAACTTCTTAGACTGCTGGTCGATCTCCTGAAAGAACGTGTAGACCAGGGCTTCACGCAGTTCTTCGCGGCGCACGCCGGACTGCACATCGAGGAAGTTCTCGTCCAGGCCAGCCATGAATCGGCTCGTACGCTGCTCATTGAAGGCGTCGACCATCTCCTGGCACAGGCGGCGGATCTTGTCCTGGTCGGATTCCATGGCCCGCAGCACCGCACGCCCGCCGATCCACAGCAGGATTCCCAGTGTCAGAGCGCCGGCGACCCGGGTCTTCGTCACTTGGAACGCCATGAGAGCGAAGAATGAGGGCCCGGCGCGCCTAGCGCGACTTTCCGAGGGCCTTGTTCAGGTACTCGCGGATCGAGGTGTGCGTGCCTGGGTCTTGCCACACGGCCAATACGCGCTGGCGATGTGCTTCACTTGCGCGCCAGCCGTGCAAGATGCGCGCGCGTTCTTGCTGCTTGGCCAGCGCAAAAGCCTGGCCGGGGATGCGAGCGAGCTGTTCGGCGATTTCCTGGGCGCGGCTCTGCACATCGGCGGCGGGGGTCAAGTCGTGGACCAGGCCTTTGGCGCGCGCATCGGCCCCCTCGAACTGCGTGCCCAGGAGAACCATTTCCTGGAATACCTCCGGTCGCACGGCGACGCGCATGATTTCCAAGGCCAGCCAGGGGTAGGCCACCCCAACTTGAAGTTCCGGCACGCCGATACGCCCATGTTCATCGCCCATGACGCGCCAATCGCAGGCGCAAGCGATGACGCACCCGCCGGCGATGGCGTGCCCGTTGATGGCGGCCACCAGCGGCTTGTTCAGCGCGAACAGCGCGGCGAGCATTTCATCGAGGGCCGACAAGAAGCGTTCGATGTACCCGGGCCCGCCGTCCAAGATGCGGCGCAAATCGACGCCGGCGGAAAAGCAACTGCCCGTTCCGGTGAGCACGGCCGCTTTGTGCGCGGAGGCTTCGATCTCCCGCGCCGCTTGCGTCAGCGCTTGGCACAGCTCCACATCCAGGGCCTGTACCTTGCCGTGCTCCATACGCAGCAGGGCCAGATCGCCGCGCGTTTGAATCGAGACGCCAGTCATGGCGCCAAGAGCTTAGGGTCCGTCCGAGAAAAACTGTCACATTATTGCGAGCCATCGTCGCCGCTGGCGTCGTTGCGACTCCTCCGAGTATTGCCGCGAATACGCGTCGTCGCCGCGCCTAGCCATCGGCGACGCTGGTTCGCAATAATGGGACCCTTGTTCCCGGACGGACCCTTAGCGCACCGCGTTCCCGGATCGAGCGCGATTGCGTGCGGCCGTGATCAAGGCCGGAATTCCGATGCCTCGCAAGTGGTTGCCCAGGATTTCCAGTTCCGGCGTGCCCGCTAGGGCCAGCTCCAGGGCAGCCACACGCTCCGGATGCTGCAAGTCGTAGCGCGGCATGACCGCGCCCCAGTTCGAGTGCCAAACGCTGAGCGGCTCGCCCGTGATCGAAAGCAGCGGCGCGACCTCGGAAAGCACGATCTCGAGCAATTCGGCCTTCGAAGCTCGGCCCAGATCCGGCCGCCTTGCGCCTCCCGACAGCGTGCGCAGCACCACCGTGTCCGCTGGCGAACTGGCGGGGTCGATGCTGCTGGAAAACAGGGTTCCTAGGTGCCGAAGGCCCTGCTTGTGGGGCACCAAGTATCCAAAGCCGTCGAGGGCGTGTCCTATTTGGTCGCGTTTCCAAACGCTGACTAGGCCCGCCAAAGTCTCGTGCTGCAAAGGAAACGCAGCGAGCGCCCGCGCGACTTGGGGCAGGGTCGGCTCGACGAGGGGCAAAAGCGCCCGGTGGGGAGTCGCCAGGACCAGTTTGTTGCACTCGAAGCGCTCGTTGTCGGTTGCCACGACGAACCCGGTCGCACTGCGCTCCAGCGCGCGAACCGGCGTAGACAGCCGCAGCCTGTTTCCCAATTGCCTTGCGAGTGCATCGGGCAGGCGCTGCATGCCTGCGACCGGGCGCTGTATCGCGGGGGCGCGCGAGTTCTTGGGCACGCTTGCTTCCTGGGCCGCACGCGCCTTCATGGCGGCGAAGACGCTGCCATGCCGCTGGATCATGTCCGGCAGCTCGGCAAAGCACGCACGCAGAGAAAGCTGGCCGGGGTCACCGGCATGGATGCCGCTCACGAATGCGTCCACGAAGGTGTCCAAGACTTCGTTGCCGAAGCGGTGCGCGGCAAAGTCCGCGATCGAACCGTCCAGGGCCTTGTCCGCCGCGCGGGTCGGCTCCATGAGCACCCGCGCCTTGCCCAGTGCAGAAAGGACCTGTGTACCGGCCAGATCACTCGGGCTACTTGGGACTTCGTGCAGTTGGCCGCGGTGGGCGAGGAAGCGCTTGGAAACTGGAACCCCGTGGCACCGGATCCGCGCGAGTTCCATCAATTCGCCCACGGCCGGGGTGGAACCTTGCAGCGACTCGGGACCGTCTTCGAAGCGCAGCGCACCTTGTTCGATGGTGCGAATCAAGCCGCCGGCGCGCGGCGAGCTTTCGAGCACGAGCACATTGGCCTGTGGTCCCGCGAAGGCTGCGTACGCCAAGCCCGAGATCCCAGCGCCTACGACCAGCGTGTCGACGTGCATGGCGCTCTCACACCGTTTGGCTGAATGTCCCGGCGCGCGCCTGACGCGCTTGCAGGTACTCATCGAAGCACATGGCAATCGGGCGCAGGAAAAGGCGACCCAGGGGAGTGACCACGGCGCGCCGCGCTGTGAGCTCCACCAGTCCGTCGGCGGCCAAGGGCCGCAAGCGCTCCCATTCCGCGGCAAAGTGGCTGCCCAAGTCGTGCCGCCCTGTGCGTAGTTCGAGCTCATCCAGGTCCAGGCGCATGCGGCACATCAAGTCCAGGATCGCAGCGCGGCGCAAGTTGTCCTCCGGCGTGCGCTGCAATCCGCGGTGAGCGGCCAAGCCTCCGGATCGGATGCGTTGCTCGTAGTCGCGCGTGGTGGGCTCGTTTTGGAAGAAGCAGCCGTCGATCTCGGAAATCGCGCTCATGCCCAGGGCCAACATGTCCTCGCAAGGGTGCGTGGCGTAGCCCATGAAATTGCGGTGCAATCTGTCTTCGCGCAGGGCCTGGTGCAGGGTGTCGCTGCGCAGGGCGAAGTGGTCCAAACCCACGACTTCATATCCCGCTTGACCCAGGCGCTCGAGTGCCTGGCAAAACAAACGCGTGCGCAGCGCGGGATCGGGCAGGGCTTGCGACTCCAGGGCCTTTTGAAACGGCTTCAACCACGGAACGTGGGCGTACCCATACAGCGCCAAGCGGTCGGGTTTCCACTGCGCCACGTGATCCAGGGTCGCGGCGAAGGTGGCTTCATTTTGGCGCGGCAACCCGTACATCAAGTCGACGTTCACGCCGCCGAAGCCCAGCTGCCGGCAGTGTTCGATCAGCGCCTGGGTTTCCTCGGCCGTCTGGTGGCGAGCTACGGCGGCCTGCACGCCGGGATCGGTGTCCTGCACGCCCATGCTGACTCGGTTGAACCCCAGGTCGGCCAAAGTCTCGATCTGTTCCTTGCGCGTGACGTGCGGATGCACTTCGAGCGAGAGCTCGGCCCCGGGTAAGAGCTGGAACTCGCGCGCCAGTGCACCGAACAGGCGCCGAATTTGCTGGCTCGAAAGATGCGTAGGCGTGCCTCCGCCCCAGTGCATTTGCGCCACGCTGCGCCGCGCGCCGAGCAGGCCCGCCGCGCGTTCGATTTCCAGCTCGAGCGCCTCCAGATAATGCTCGACCAGGTCGGCGCGGCGTGTGATCTGCACCGTGCACCCGCAGTACAGGCACAAGCTCTCGCAGAAGGGAATATGGACGTACAGCGACAGCGGTTCGCTCGCCCGACGCGAGGCGCGTTCGAGTGCGGCGCGCTGCTCGGCCTCGCCAAAAGCGGTCGTCCACTCCGGCACGGTTGGGTACGAGGTGTACCGCGGACCCTGGCCGCCCCAGCGCTCGAGCAGGCGCGGATCGAAAGCAACAGGTCCGGCCGCTTTCATCGCCGCCGCTCCTGTGCGGCGCGTACAAAGGCGCCGACGCACTCCGGATTGGTTTCCTTGAGCACACCATGGCCAAGGTTGAGCACGTGGCCGGGCCGGTCTTCCACGGTGGCAAGCAGAGTCTGTGTCTTGGCGAATACGCTTTCCGGCGTACCCAACAGCAAGGATGGATCGAAATTGCCTTGTAGCGCGACGCGCTGTTTGGTGCGCTCGAAAGCTGCCGGCAAGTCCGTGCGGTGATCGAGCGCCAAGCCCTCGATGGGCAGCTCGGCCAAGTCTTCCACCAAGTGATCGGCGTGACCTGCGAAGGCGATGACCGGCACTTTGCCGCGTACGCTTCCCAGCGCGGCGCGGCTCCAAGGCGCAGCCGAGCGCAGATACTCGTCGCGGCCTAGTTGGCTGGCCCAAGTGTCGAACAGCACCACCACTTCGGCCCCACAGTTGACTTGATACTCCAAGTGCCGCGCCACCATCTCCGCGAGTTTGTCCAGCAGCGCGTGATAGGTGCTCTCGCTGCGCAGCATCAGCGTGCGCAAATTGGCGAAGGACTTGCTCGTTCCGCCTTCGATGGCGTAACTGGCCAAGGTAAACGGAGCGCCGCAAAAGCCGATCAACGTCTTGTCCGCGGGCAAGCCGGCTGCCACCAAGCGCAAGGCATCGCCCACGAACTGCATGGACTCGCGTGGATCCGTCAGGCGCAGTGCGTCGACGTCGGCGCGCGTGCGAATCGGCTGGGGCAATTGCGGGCCGTGCTCGTCGAAGATCAGGCGCATGCCCATGGCCTCCAACGGCACCAGGATGTCGCTGAATAGGATGGCTGCATCCATTCCAAAGCGTCGCACCGGTTGCAGCGTGACTTCCGCGGCCAGTTCGGGCGCGCGGATCATCTCCAGAAAGCCCCCTGCCTGGCCGCGCACCGCGCGGTACTCGGGCAGGTAACGTCCCGCTTGGCGCATGAGCCAAACGGGGGTGCGTTCGGTCGCTTCACGCCGCAGGGCTCGGATCAGCAGTTTGGATTCGGTTCGCATGTTTGGCTGCTCAGGCGGTGCCTGCTAAGGCGTCAGGCGGTACCCCGTCCCGCGCACGGTATGGATGTAGCGCGGATTCTGCGGATCGTCCTCGATCATGCGCCGCAATCGCACGATGAAATTGTCGATAGTGCGCGTCGTGGGAAACGCGTCATAGCCCCAAACGCGGTCGAGGATTTCCGAGCGCGAAACGACCTCGCCCGGGCGCTCGGCGAGCGCGCGCAAGATCAGCGTTTCCTTGGGCGAGAGTTCCGTGGACGTGCCTTGGCGCGAGACTTGGAACGTCTTGAAGTCCACGACGCAGTCGCCCAGCTTCAAGCGATCCCCGGCCGGGTGGGGGCTTTGCATCCAGCGCGTGCGCTTGAGAATGGCCCGCACACGCAGTACGAGTTCGCGCAATTCGAAGGGCTTGGCCAAGAAGTCGTCGCCACCCAGCTCCAGCCCGCGCACACGATCGTCCGGTGCGCCGCGCGCGGTCAAGAACAGGATTGGAACTTGGTCTTGTTCGGCCCGCAGACGTGCGCACACGGCGAAACCATCCAGGCCAGGCAGCATCACGTCCAGGAGCACTAGATCCGGTCGCCACTGACGAACCTGTTCCAAAGCTTCGTTGCCATCGGCGCATGTGCGCACCTCGTAGCCTTCCAATGCCAAGTTGTCGCACACCACTTCCGCAATGTGGGCTTCGTCTTCGACCACCAGTAGTTTTTCGCCGCTCATGCTCGGTCGCCTTCTCGCGTAGCTGCCGCACCATCGGCCAATGGCAAGCGTAGATCCACTTCGAGCCCGCCCCCGCTCGCCGCCGGTGCTTCGCGCGCCGTCACGCGGCCGCGATGTGCCTTGGCCAACTCGGAAACGAAGTACAGCCCGAGACCCGAGCCCGGTTGGTCACTCACAAGTTTCTCGCCGCCGCGCACAAAGGGCTCGAACAGCGCTCGGGGGTCTTGGCCGCGCAATCCAGGTCCGCGGTCGCGCACTTTCAAGAACGCGTCCCGGCCCAGGCAGCCAACGGAGATGTCGACTCGGCTCGACGCGCCGCCATACTTGTGCGCATTCGACAACAGATTGCGCAGCACCGTCTCGATCGAGCGCGGATCCGCGCGCACCGGCAGCGGGCCGCGCAAGTCCAACTGGATCGCGAGCGTGGCCACAGCGGGATCGCTTTGTACGTTTTGTACTCCGCGCTCGACCAAGTGGGCCAAGTCGTGCTCTTCGAGGGTTAGCTGGGGCGAGACGCTTTGCATGCGGGCCGTGAGCAGCATCTCGTCGACGAGTCGGTGCAAGCGCTCGAGATCTTCGCGTGCGTGGGCCAAGTAGCGCTCGCGCTTGTCCGGTTCGACGCGCCCTTGGTGCAAGCTCTCCAGGTACAACTTGGCCGACGCGATCGGGCTCTTGAGTTCGTGCGTGAAGGCCGAAAGCATGTTCTTCTGGGAGGATTGCAGCGCGATCTCGCGATGCAACGAGCGCAGCACCAAGACCACGCTGGCCGCCAGCAACAAGCCCAAGAAGGCACCTTCGAAAGCAAACATGCGCATCGAATCATCGGTGGCCTCGGTCAGGGCCCGCGATTGGGCCGGCGTTAGTTCGGCCCCCAAGCGCTGCATGCGGCCCAGCAATATCTCATCCTGACGCGAGAAGAACACGATCCACCAGGCGATTACCAGTGCATACAGCACGGTCACCGCCATGTACGTATAGAGCTTGCGTCGAGGCCCCCTGACCATCTCAGGACCTCGCCGTTTGGACCTGGTGCACCTGTGCCAACGCGTTACCCATGGCTGCCACGCAGGCGTCGATGCTCGCTTCGTCGTGGGCCGTGGACACGAACGCGACCTCCCACGCCGACGGTGCCATCCAGCAACCGTGCGCGAGCAGTTCCGGATGCAGGCGCGCGTACATCGCGGCCCCGCGCTTGTCGACTTGCTGCCAGGCCCGCGGCGCAGGTCCGGGTTGCAAGCAGATCCAAAGGATCGAACCCTGCCGCACTACGTTCGCGCACACGCCGCGCACGGCGAAAGCCGTTTTCCAGCCGGATTCCAAACGCGCGGCCAAACTCTCCAGCCGCGCGTAGACTCCCGGCGCGCTCAGTTCGCGCAAGGTGGCTAGTCCGGCGGCCATGGCCAGCGGGTTCCCCGAGAGTGTGCCGGCTTGGTACACAGGACCCAGTGGCGCGACACAGCGCATGATTTCGGCGCGAGCTAGGTAGGCGCCCACGGGCATGCCGCCCCCGATGATTTTGCCCAGAGTCACGATGTCGGGCTGGATTGAGTACAGCTCGCACGCGCCGCCTGGAGCCACTCGCAATCCGCTGATGACCTCGTCGAAGAGCAGCAACGCGCCGTGGCGCTCTGTCACCGCGCGCACATGGCGCAGGAATTCAGGCCGCTGCAACAAGAGTCCGGAGTTGGCGGGCACCGGTTCCATCACCACGGCTGCGATTTCGCTGCCGCGCCGCGCGAACAAGTCATCCAGCGCCTGTTCGTCGTCCAAAGGCAAGACTTCCGTGAGCTCCGCCACGCAGGCCGGAACACCGGCCGAAGACGGTTGCGCTCCATTGCCGATGGTGGCCAGCCCCGAGCCGGCGTGCACCAGGAGCGCATCGGCGTGGCCGTGGTAGCAACCATCGAATTTGACGATGCGCTGTCGGCCCGTGAATCCGCGCGCCAGGCGCACGGCGCTCATGACGGCCTCGGTCCCGGTGGACACGAAACGCAGCTGATCGGCGCACGGAAAGCGGGCCAAGAGAGCCTCGGCCAGTTCGACTTCATCGGGACAGGTTGCGCCAAACGTCAAACCGCGGCTGGCCGCGCCCACGACCGCATCGATGACTGCCGGATGGGTGTGGCCGAGAATCAACGGACCCCAGGAGCCGACCAAGTCCACGTAGCCGCGACCGGTCGTGTCCCAGATGCGCGCGCCGCGACCGCGAGCGACGAAGGGCGGATCGCCTTCCACGGAACCAAAAGCGCGCACGGGTGAGCTGACGCCACCGGGCATTGCGGCACGCGCGCGCTCGAGCAGTGATTTGTTCACAACCATCCTCCTTGGAGTGCTTCTCGTGCGTGGTAGCTGATGATCCAATCGGCTCCGGCGCGCCGAATCGAGTGCAGGATCTCGCGCACCACGGCCCGCTCGTCGATCCAACCGCGTTCGGCCGAGGCCTTGACCATGCTGTACTCGCCCGAGACGTTGTACGCCGCGACAGGCACCAATGCGCGTTCTTTGATGGAACGCAGGACGTCCAAATAGGCCAGGGCCGGTTTCACCATCAGCATGTCGGCGCCCTCATCCACGTCCAGCAGGCTTTCGCGCAGGGCCTCGCGGGCGTTGCGGTGGTCGAGCTGGTACGAGCGCCGATCGCCTTGCTGGGGCGCGGAGTGCGCCGCTTCGCGGAATGGCCCGTAGAACGCGGAAGCGAATTTGGTCGAGTAGGAAAGCAGCGCACGGTCGCTGTAGCCGGCAGCGTCCAGGCCCGTGCGCAGCGCGGCCACGCGTCCATCCATCATGTCGCTGGGCGCGATCACGTCGGCGCCGGCCTTGGCATAGGCCACCGCCGCGGCGCTCAACAGGGGCAGGGTTTCGTCATTGAGCACTTGGGATCCGCGCACCAGCCCGCAGTGTCCGTGGTCGGTGTAGCCGCACAGGCACACATCGGTGACGATCGTCACGCGTTCTCCCAAGCGCTCGCGTATGGCGCGCACGGCGCGCACTACGGGGCCGTGCTCGTCGGCCGCTTGAGATCCGCGCGCATCCTTGCTGTCCGCCAATCCGAACAGCAGCACCGTGCGCAACCCCAGTTCGAGATCGCGCTCGATCCGCTCGACCAAGGGCCGAATGCCGACGCGCTCGATACCCGGCATGGAAGCGATGGGTTCGCGGCCCGTGTCCGCGTTCAACACGAAGTGCGGCTGCACCAATTGGGCCGCGCTCAGTTGCGTTTCGGCCAAGGATTCGCGCAGCAAGCTCGTGCGCCGCAGGCGCCGCGGTCGAATGTTCATCGGATGCGCTCCAGGGGTTGCAAGCGGCGCGAAAGGTGGCGCAAGAGCGCCTCGATCAAGTCCTCGCCGGCTCCTTCGTTGGCCCACGCGATGGTGCTCGCCGCCAGTCCCGCTTGGCTCAACGCGGCGGCCGTGGCCGGGCCCAGCGGAACGCGTTCGGTTGCGGATTGGGCGTGATCGTCTCGCGAGCGCTCCCACGCCGAAGCCGCCGCCACGGCCGAGGGACTGGTGTACACCCGCACGTCGATGTCGCGGCCGAGTTCGACCTGGCCGCGGGGCACTGCGCGGTACATTTCACAGCGCACGACTTCGTGACCGCGTTCGCGGAACTCCTGTTCCAAGTCGTCGCGCGCGTCCACCGCGCAGGGGAACAGCACGCGCGCCCCGTGGTCCAAGCGCACCGACTGGGCCAGCGCTCGCGCGCCGGAAGCGCCGACGACATCGGGCGCTAGTCCGCGTTCCATCAGGGCCATGGCAGTGGACTTGCCCACGGCAGCTAGCTTGACGCCGCGCGGCAACGCGCAGTCACCTAGCAGCGTGGCAGCAAAGCGGCTGGTCACCGCGACCCAATCTCCGGCGCGCAGCCGACCTACGTTTCCGGCCCAAGCTGGCGCGGGAACGCGCTCGAATTCCAGCACGGGTTCGAGTTTCACGGCGGCGCCCAGCATTTCCAAGCGTGCTGCGAGAGTGCTGCACTCCTGTCCCGAGCCAGCTAGCGCGACGCGCAATCCGGCTAGCGGTCCATAGCTCTTTCCGCCGCCGGAAGTGAGCGCCTGCCAGGCCAGATCGATGGCCTGCTGCGGGGAACTTGCGTCGGCGCGCAGCCAGCGCGATGGCGCCTTGGCGCTCAAACAACCCGCTCCCAGGAACACATGCGCGGCAAAGCCCTGAGGGCTCGCTTCGATCGCGGCACCCAAGGGCAAGTTGCATCCGCCCCCGGCGCGCGTGAGCAGCGCGCGCTCGGCCGCGACGGACACCTCGGCCGCTTCGTCGTGCAGGATGTCGCGCACCAGTGTGATCAGCGCCTGGTCTCCTTCGCGTGCTTGCAGTGCCAGCGCGCCTTGGGCCGGAGCCGGAACGAACCAAGCCTGCGGCAAGCGGAACACGGCCAAGTCCCGCAAGTCCAGTTGCAGGCGCTCCAGGCCGGCTTCGGCGAGCAAGATCGCTTCGTATCGTCCTTCGCGCAGTCGCTGCACGCGCGTGGGCACGTTGCCGCGCAGATCCAGGAGCTGCAAATCGGGTCGCAGCGCGCGCACTTGCGCCGTGCGGCGCGGCGCGCTGGTTCCCACGCGCGCGCCAAAGGCCAGCGGCAGGAATGCGCCCTGGGCATTCAGGGCCGACTCGCGCACGAGCAAGCGCTCGGCCGAGCTCGCGCGCGCTGGAATCGCAGCAATGCACAGGCCCGCTGGAGACTGGGTGGGCAAGTCCTTGTGGCTGTGGACCGCCAGGTCGATGGAACCAGCGAGCAAAGCGCCCTCGATCTCGGCCGTGAAGAAGGCCTTGCCTTCGACTTGTGTCAGCGGGACATCGTCGATCATGTCGCCGCGCGTCTTCAAGATCACGAGTTCGCACGTGTGCCCGCTAGCTTCTAGCGCACGCGCCACGAAACGGGCCTGCCACAGGGCTAGGTCGGAACCACGGGTGCCGATGCGAATGTTCACGACTTCGATCCTCGGGAAGTGTCGACCGCAGGTGAGCGCGGCAAAGCGGCATCCTGGGCCGCAAGCGTGCTGCGGCCGGCCTTGGCGAATTCCTTGACGGCTGCGATCGAAACGTGGGCGATGCGGCCAAGCGCGCTGCGCGCCCAGCGTTCGATGAACTCGCGCTCGGGTTCGCCGGTCGTAGTGGGCAGATGTTTGTGCAGTAGCTCCAATTCGCGCTCGAGCGCGCGCGTGCTTTCTGCGTGCACCGTTTCCAAGGCAGCTACAAGGCCCACGTCCGAATGCTGCCCAGCCCACTGATCCACGTGCTCGTGGACGATGCGCGCGGCGCACTCCGCAGCACGCTCGCGCGCTTCGCGATTGAGCGCAGCCAAGTGGCGCAAGCCTTCCAAGTCGATCACCGTGACCCGCTCGTCGGCGCAGGCTGCTACGTTGCGCGGCATGGACACGTCGACCACCAGGAGTCCCGATCCGAGCGGGGTCCGCCGCGCGGCGCGCTCCAAGAAATCAACGCGCAGGATGGGCTCCTGGGCCGACGTGGCGCACAAAATGGCGTCGACGGGCGCATGTCCCTGCAAGAATTCTTCCAAGTCCAGCGCGCGCGCCTGGCATTCCTGCGCCAACTCGCGGGCGCTGGCCAGGCGTCGATTCACGACGTACGCAACCGCCAAATCGTGCGCCGGCAGGCTGTGCAAGAAGGCGCGTGCCATCTCGCCGGTCCCCAGGACGGCAATGAGCGGGGATCGACCCGCGAAGCGTTGGGCCAGCGCCATGGCCGCCAGGCTCACCACGCTGACCGATCCGTGGGCAATCGAGGTCTTGCGCCGCACTTCGCGTCCGCAGCGCACGGCTTGCTGGAACAACGGCGCAAGCAAGGGGCCGACCAGGCCCTGTTCGCGAGCCTGCTCGAAGGCTTGGCGAACCTGGGTCTGGATTTGGGACTCGCCGAGCACCAGTGAATCCAGCGAAGCGATCACTTCGAATAGACGCTGGGCCACATCGGCGCCACTGGTCCAAGCCAGGCTTTCGGTCAGCGGGTCGCCTTCACGTAGACCGAGCGCGCGGCACAACAAAGTCCGGTCCGTGGCCGCCGGCCAGTCGCCCGCTTCGCGTGCGTAGGCGAATTCCAAACGATTGCAGGTAGAAATCACAACCAGTTCGGAGGCTGCCAACTCGTCGGCTAGCGAGCGCGCGGCGGCGCTCCCGCCAGCGCTCAAAGCGATCTTGGCGCGTTCCAGCTGATCCGCGCTGCAACGGGACAAGCTCCAACCGGTCCAGGCGATGCGTTCCATGCAAACCCCGCTAGCTCTATCGGCTGACAGCAGCATTCGAGTGTCACAGGTGCGTCATGGCCAGCAAAATGGTCCCGCGACTGGTCCAGGAGGCTAGATTTCTCGTCCATGAAAGGCCTCAAGGAATCCATCCAGCAAGCTCCAGTGGGGGTGCTGCTGGTCAATCTGGGTTCGCCTGCCGAACCTACACCGAGCGCCGTCGAGGCGTTCTTGGAAGAGTTCCTGAGCGACCCGCTGGTGGTGGACTGGCCGCGTTGGCTCTGGCAACCGATCCGGCGCACGTTCATTCTGCCGCGGCGCAGCAAGACCGTCGCGCATCTGTACGCCGAGATTTGGACCTCAGGGGGTTCGCCGATCACCGCGTACACGGCGCGGCAGGCCAAGATGCTCAGCGGCGTGCTCGGCCTGCCTTGGCGCGTACAATGGGCCATGCGCTACGGCCAGCCCAGCATTGCTCTGGGACTGGAAGACCTCGTGCGCAAAGGCTGCGAACGCATCGTGGTCTTGCCGCTGTTTCCGCAGAGTTCGCGCACGACTACGGGTACGGTGTTGCTGGAGGCCACGAGCGCAGCGGCGCGCATGAATCCCGTGCCGCAACTCTTGCCGGTGAATGCCTATCCGGCGCATCCGGCGTTCGTGATGGCCTGGGTCGAGCGCATCCAAGAGACACTGGCTCGCGCCAACTCACCTGCGCCGCATGTCGTGTTCAGCTTTCATGGCTTGCCCGAGCGCTACATTCGACGCGGCGATCCCTATCGCGATCACTGCGAAGCCACCGCCAAAGCCATCGGCCAGGGCCTGCATCTGCGACCCGGAGGCTGGACCATGGCCTACCAGTCCAAGTTCGGTCCCGAGCGCTGGCTCGGACCTTCGACTGTCGATGTCGTCGCGCGGCTGGCCAGGACGCAACCCTCGCTCGTGGTCGCTGCGCCGGCCTTCGTGTCCGATTGCCTGGAGACGCTCGAGGAGCTCGGCGCGCGCTTGCGCCAGACTTTCGTGGCCAATGGGGGGCAAGAGTTCCTGTTGGTGCCGTGCCTGAACGACTTTCCAACCTGGATTGCGGCGCTGGCGGAGCTGGTCTTGGAGGCCAGTCCGCCCAAGGCCGTTCGCTAGGCAAGCCTGGGAGTCCCGGGCGCGGGTGTTCCGCCCGCGCACCGCCCGCTCGCTGCGGGCCAGGCGTGGGGTTTTCTTCCGGGCCACTGCTGCGAAAATTGGGCTCGCATGGCATCCTGGACACAGGCGCTCCCGCGCGGCTTTTGGGGTGCCTGTCCGACGTTCCCCTCTTTATCGAAGGAAGCAGCATCATGTTTTCGAGCGCCATCGCTACCCACTCTGCTTGGCTCGCCCTAAGTGCTTTGACTCTCGGTTCCGACGCAGGCAAACCGGAGTCGAGCGCGGAAACAGTCGCTGCGGCTGCTCCGGTCGTGCTCGACGTACGCGCAAACAGTTTCACGGCTAGCTCACAGGATTCGGCCGCGCTAGCCGTCGACGCCCGTGGTTCTTCGGTGGTCACTTGGCAGAGCCGCCGCCAGGAAGCCATGAACTATGGCGTCTATGCCCAGCGTTTCGACGCGCGCGGCAGGCCGATGGGATCCGAGGTCCGTGTGAACTTGTTCGCGGACGGACCGCAAACCAATCCCGCCGTGGCTCTCGATGCCAAGGGCGTGGCTTGGTTCGCTTGGGAGTCCCTCGACCAAGACGGCGACATGGGCGGCGTTTTCGCCCGTCGCATGGACCAAGCACTCGGCAGTGGCACAAGTGAAGTACTGGTCAACGAAACGATCGTCGGCCACCAAAACGAAGTTGCGCTCGCTTCCGATCCACAAGGCAACGCACTCGTGGCTTGGACCGGGCCCCATGCACAAGGCCGCGCGGTGTTCGTGCGCGCTCTGGGCGCGGACGGCAAGCCCATGGGAAGTGAAGTGCGCCTGAGCGAAGTAGCCGAGACCAGTCCCGTGCGCGCCACGCTCCCCAGCGTGGCCTTCGATTCCAAGGCCGGTTTCGTCGTCACTTGGTCCGAGGCGGACGAGCGCGGCGTGCCGCGCGCCATTCTTGCGCGCGCGGTCGACGCCGCCGGCCGGCCCGCGGGCGCCGCGTTCGAAGTCGCCGGCGCTGAGTTGGGCGCGCCCGTGGAGCCCGCGATCGCGATCCATTCCCAGGGAGTGATGGCCGTTGCTTGGCTTGCTGCGCAGGCCGAGGACTATGTGCCTTGCTTGCGTCGTTTCGAATTCGATGCCGAGCACAAGTCTTGGAGCCCTGCTGCCGCGCGCGCATTGCCGACCCAGTGCCCTGGCTACACCAGTGGTCTCGATCTCGTGCTCGCCGAGGATGGCCGCGTGGCTCTGCTCTGGTCGAGCTACGGTGATGAAGACCGCAAGGCAGACACGTTCCTGCGTTGGATCGATGCCGATGGCAGCGTGGGAGCAGCGTTGCGCGCGACCGGGGCGACCAAAGGGCACCAGCGCCTGGCTGTCGGCGCCGGCGGACGGCGCTTGGCACTCGGACCTGGAGGCGTCTTGGCCCTGGCTTGGAACGGAGACGCCGGCCAAGGCGACGACAACGGGGCACACCTGAGCGTGCACGGACTCGAGCTCGCGTTCGAAGGCGAAGTCCTCGATTCCGGGAGTCTTGCGACCCTCACGTTCGACGTGGAAGCCGCGCAACCCCACGAGCCTCCGATCCGCGTCAAGCCGGCCTTCGTCACTCTCAACTCGAACCTGAGCATCGGCGGCCCGGATTTCGGTTTCAACGGGATTTCGCAAACCTCGCTCACGCCGCCCGATCCGCACCTGGCCGTCGGCCCGAACCACATCGTGCAAGTCGTCAACGACTCGGTGGCGATTTACACCAAGAGCGGCACGCAGCAGTCGGTGCAAACCCAAGCGGCCTTCTTCCAGCAAAGCGGTTTCATGTTCGACGCGGAAGCCATTTGGGATCCGCTGTCGAGCCGATTCATGGTCATGACCAACAACCGTTCTGGAAGCCAAGGCTTCTTCGAACTCGCCGTTTCCGATGATGCGGACCCCAACGGCACCTGGTTCCGCTACCACTTCAACGTGACTGCCGCAGCGGGCTCGGGTTCCATCGACTCGCCGAACATCGGGGTCGACGGCACAGCGGTGTACTTGACCGCGGACTTTCCTCCGTTCACCACCGGCAATTTCTTGATTTTCATCGTCGAGAAGGCGCCCCTGTTGGTGGGCGCGCCCAACCCCATCACCAAGAGCATGCTCATGACGACTTCGCAGTCCTGGGGCACGCCCGTGATGCACAGTTCGGCCGCGGGTTTCTACATGGTGCAAGGTCTGGAGACGCCGTCCGCTTCCAACCTCGTGCTGCACGCCATCACCAATCCGCTGGGGACACCGGTTTTGACCAGCTTCAACCTGCCGGTGCCGACCTATACCGCGCCGGAAGATCCGCCCCAACAAGGAACGAGCTCGAGGCCGGAGACTTTCGAGGCGCGCTTTTGGAGTTGCATGTACAAGAACGGGAAGCTGTACGCGACCCACCACCAGGGCAGCACGCGCGTGGTGCAGCGCTGGTATGAAATCAACATGGGCAACTGGCCGTCGAGCGGAACGCCGACGTTGGTCCAGTCGGGCAACGTGGACTTGGGCGCCGGCATTCGCACGTTCTTCGGCAGCATCGCCGGCGACGGCCAGAACAACATCGCCTTGACCTTCGCGCGCTCGAGCCCGACCGAGTTCATTTCGATGTCGCGTGCCTATCGCTTGGCGGGTGACCCCGCGGGCACGCTGACACCGCCGGTGTTCATGCGCCTGAGCACCGGTCCCGACAATTCCGGCCGCTGGGGCGACTACAGCGGCACGGTTGCCGACCCGAACGCCGATGGCGTCTTCTGGGGCACGCACGAATACAGCGTGGGCGGCTGGGCGACTTGGATCGGCGTGTACGGTCCCTGCACGCCCCCTACGACGTACTGCACCGGCAAACTCAATTCGGTGAACACCGTGCCGTCGATCGGTTCCGTGAACCTGCCCAGCTTGGGCACCAATGCTTTCTCCGTGACCGTTTCCCAGGGTGTGCCGAGCGTCAATGCGCTGGTGTACTCGGGCAGCGCGCCGGATTCGGCGCCGTTCTTCAATGGATTCCTGTGCGCCCAGCCGCCGCTCGAACGCAGCCCCGTGCTAAGCCTCGACGCCTCCGGTCAAGGCACGCTCAACGTGCCCGTAACGGTCGGTCTGCTTGGCACTACGCGCTACTACGGATGGTGGATGCGCGATCCGACGCACCCCGACGGAACTGGCGTGGGGCTTTCCAACGGTTTGCAGGTGACCTTCTGCCCTTGAGAAGCGTGGATCCGTCATGCCTTAGCTGACGGATCACCTTGCACTCGTTCTTCGAGGCCGGCTGCCTTGGTGGCGGCTGGCCTCGATTCAAACCAGTGGCTCCAAGCGGCCGCGCGAGTCAACTTTCAAGGTAGTCGTCGTCCTGCTCAACGGCTGCAAGGTCAGTCGGGAAGGCGTCCGGCTCCGTCAGTTGTTTCCCGCGCCTTGGGTGAACCACCCAGACGGCCCGCGTCTCGTCCACGATGGTGAAGAAGAGCACGAACTGGCCGATCGAGTTGCGGCGCAGTTCGTAGTCGCACCAGGCCGCCCCAACTGCCATGCTGTAACGACGCGGCACTTCAGCGAGCCCTTTGATCTAGTCGTAGGTGAGCGCGAGCTACCTGGCGGCGTTCTCCGGGGCGCCCTGAACGGTGGCGACGTACTCGGCCTGATCTCAGATGCGGCGCTTCGCCGAGTGGAGGGCGAAGACCTCGTAGGTCATCGGTCGAGCTTGAGGCCAAGCTCGTCAGCGATCTCGCGTAGGGCTTCCTTCATGGGCTCACCGCGGCCGGCCCGGACATCCTCCATGCCGCGCTCGATCGCAGCCAGGTTTCGGGCGAGTTTGGCGGCTTCTTTGTCAGTGATCTTCGGATTCTTCACTAGCGGGGAGGGCGAGAAGGCGCGGTTGCGAGGGGATGAGTACCATCGAGGTGTCGACCAGTTCGGGAGGGAGTATGCCCAGAATGCGATTGCTGCCGGCGGCAAGCACAAAAGGGACCCCCTTTGACGTGGGCTGTGGCGGGTTTGGTTCTCTACATTTCTAGAGATCACCACTCCCTAGCATTGCGCACCTGGATGCTCGCTGGTCGAGCCGGTGCGAAATCTTGCACCTGGTACATCAAGAAGTTCGAGCTACTCGCGCTGCTCAACCTGTGAGAAGTGCTGCTTCAGATTCAAGCCGCGTTAGTTCTGCCACACCTGCCAAGTAAGGTCGTCGTCGCGCAGAGTTTCCAACGTGGAATTCGGTTCCAGTAGAGTGATGCGATCGACGCGCAGCGAGCTGATGACCTTGGAGCCCCCCTGGGCTCCGCCATCGTTCATGTAGTTCGTCGTCAAGACTTGCATGGGCCGCCACACACCCGAGGCGATCTCTACATAGTCGCGAAATTCCGTGGCTTTGCGCAGCCTGCCTGCGCTGTCGTAGACCTTGGCCGCGATTGGATGCAGGTGCGCAGTGCTGGCGTCGAGGGTGAATTCCTGGCCACAATAGCTGCCAGATTGCGTCGGATGAAGACGCCGGACGTACAGCTTGTTTCCAATCCCGACTTCCGTGGCGTACTGGATGCTGTCGAAGTACGGAATGTCAAAGGGATTCGTAGTCCAGTCATACACAGGACGAAGGCCGCTGGCCCACCCGTCTTGGAACACCGACTGGAACCATGGCAATGAGGTCGGATATGCGTTCGCGTATTCCATTTCCACATTGCTTTCCATCCACAGCCCTTCCGACCACTCAGCCGTAGCGACTGTGGACACGGTTTGTCCTTCGAGGGTTGCGGGTTCCGTGATCTCCGAATAGAAGCGGCCCGAGGCGAGCAGATCGGAGCGAACTCGCCAGTGATGATCACCGTCGCTCACGCCGTCAGGGCCAAAATGCTGGGTCGACACGTTCGCGAGCACCCGAACACCGGCAAGCCGCGGGTGATGTGCGGCAACGGGTGCTAGCGGTCCAACCGTGAGATTAGCCTGCTGTGCAAGGTCATAGGCGGAAGCGAAGGGATTGGTCGCAGTCAGCGCTGGCGAGGCAACGAGCGGATCGCCTTTCCACAGCATGAAGACACTACCCCCGGCGCCGGGCTGCAATTCTCCCAACGGCCCTTGGGGAGGCGGTAGGTCAGGGCACGGCCGAGTCTTTGCGGAAAAATCGAATGTAGACGACTTTTGCGGCGGAACGCAGCGCATGGCTGCGGCGATCGCGGCAGGGACATCAGCCCATGTCTCCCAGCTTCCAGGATCAAGGCCGGTAAGGTCGGGGCAAGCTCCGGCACTGTACAGATCCACCGTGACCTTGAATCCGCTCGGATCGCAATGAATTAGAGTTGCGGCTGGTCCACAGGTGTAGACCGTCCCGTGATAGAACGAATAGCCGAGCAGGCACTGGCTAGGCGATGAAGCTGAGACACCTCCAACTGTGATGGTGAGCTGGGGGGAGCATGGGGTGTTGGCAGAATTGTGCACCCCGGCAGTGATGGCTACAGTCCGGGTTAGGTTGTTACATGCCTCTTGAGAAATTGCCCTGCTCGGCAATATCGCGGCTGCTGCTACGATCGCCCGGTGAAACTTGGTGGAGTGTTGTATTCTCGTTCTGGCCAATGAGTGAGCTGGTTCTCGGTTTGTGGGTACCCGACTATACACTTTGCTCACGGTAGGGTCACTGGAAGGACCCAATCGTCACCTAGCGGAGCGCCCCTGGCTGAAGCCAGGGGCGCCGCAGAAAGTCGAGCGGCGTTGGAGAACTCCCATTCGCTCGGCCAGGTACTAGAGTAGGGGAGCGCCATGAAACACTTCTTCACCGTTCCCCTGGCCGTCGCGGCCGCCTTGTTCACCTCTTGCGCTACTACCTACCACTCGGCGCGCTTCGTGCCCGCACCGCTGGAGGTTCCGCTGCTCGCGGAAGGCGACCCGGCTGGCCAAGCGCGCGCGCTGCTTTCCGTGCGCGGAATTCGGCGCGCCAGCAAAGGCAATCCGGCGGAGGTTGAGATCAAGTTTCGCATCGAGAACATGGGCAGTCTGCCGCTCACCTTGGAAGGCCAGCAGTGGGAACTGGTCGATTCCGATTTGAATGCGTTCGGCCCCGCGCGCTTCGAGCCTGAGCCGGGAGCGGTCCTCGAGCCGGGAGCCAAGCTTACTAGCCTGGTGTTTTTCCCCGTGGACGCAGGCAAGAAGCTCGACGACTATTCGCTCGGAGGATTCAACCTTCGCCTGGCGATTCGGATGCAAGACCGCGTCGTCTCGACGGGTGTTGCGTTCGAGCGCGTGGCTGAGTCCTACTACCCGCCCTACTACTACAACGACGGCTTTTACGGTCCGTCCCACTTCCACGTGGGGGCCTACATCGGGACTTTCAGCGAGGACTGATCGCGATCGACTGCCGCAAGGGTCGCCCTCGGGCGCTTCTGCTAACTCAGGGGCTCGTGGCGACGAGCAGCAGCATCAGTGCTGCCCACAGCGTCCAGCCAATCCTGCGCTCCAAACGCGCCGATTGAATGGCCCAGCCTTGCGCGCGGTTGCCAGCAGGCATGCTCACGAGAGACTTGGTTTGGATCATGGAACTTGCTCCTGGGTGGGATCGATTCGAGGGAGGGTGGACTTTCCCAACATCGGCCAGAAGTGCAGCGCGCTGGATGATGGCCCCCGCGCCCTACCCCCGGTTCCTACAATGGGAGAACCTCTGCTATCCCCGTCGAAGTCGTGTTGACCCGCCCTTCACCCCGTCATGGATCCCAAAGAAACTGAAATCACCTGTCCTTGCTGTTCCAGCCGGATTCTGGTCGATCTCCGCACTGGGAAAGTCTTGAGAACTCAGGCCCCCCCGGTCTTGGACGAGCGCGGCGAGCGCAAAGTTCAGGAAAAGGACTGGGATCACGCCCTAGGGCGGGTGAAGCAGCGCCAGGACGGTGGCGCCGGGCGCTTGGACGAGGCCCTCGATAAGGAAAAGTCCAAATCCAAAGACTTGGACGAGCTTTTTCGGCGGGTGGGCAAGGATCGCAAGGGAGAATCCCCGGATTAGCGCCGGGCCAGTGCGGCGCTCAAGGGCCGCCGGGCGTGGGTCGATGCTGAACCACCAACCCAGGGCCTAGAACCCAGACCTGGCCAAGGCCGGCGTTTCGATCGTCCTTGCTTCGAGAGCCAATCGTCCCCGCTCTGACCCCCGCCCGTACGCCCGCCACTGAAGGCCTAGATCCCACGCATGAACGAGCAACGCTTTTCGGCCGTCAAGGCCTACGAGAACCAGGCCTTCTTGAAGAGCCCGGATGCTCGCATCCTGCGCATCCTCGCCGAGTACATGGAGCCGCAGTCGCGCTTCCACGATCTCAAGGTCAAGGACACGATCGTGGTTTGGGGCTCGGCGCGCATTCCGTCCGCCGAACAAGCCGAGCGTGAAATGGCCGAGGCGCGCGCCAAGGGCGGCGACTTGCGCCAGGCCGAGATGCGCCTGGGCATGTCGATGTACTACGAAGCGGCGCGCGAACTCTCGCGGCGTCTGACGGAGTGGTCGAAGTCCCTGCCGGGCAACGAGCGCCGGTTCGTGATCTGCTCGGGCGGCGGTCCGGGAATCATGGAAGCCGCCAACCGCGGGGCCTCCGAAGCGCGCGGGCTCAACATCGGACTCAACATCTCGCTGCCCTTCGAGCAGGAGGGCAACCCGTACATCACGCGCCGCTTGGCGTTCGATTTCCATTACTTCTTCATGCGCAAGTACTGGTTTGCGTACTTGGCCAAAGCCATCGTCGCTTTCCCCGGCGGCTTTGGAACGCTGGACGAGTTCATGGAAATCTTGACCCTGGTCCAGACCGAGAAGATTCGCAAGGTCATGCCCATGGTGCTGTTCGGCACGAAGTACTGGGGCGAAGTCGTGCATTTCGAGAAGATGGCCGAGTTCGGCACGATCAGCCCGAACGACTTGGGCCTGTTCTTGCGCACGGACTCGGTCGACGAGGCGTTCGAGTACATCACCGCGCGCCTGTCCAAGGCCCTGCAGCCCAGCGCAGGTCCGGCCCAAGTGCCCGATGCCCAACTGGGCACCAGCTTGGTCCCGCCGGTCCTGTGCGACGAATGACCGAGATCCGGCCTAGGCTGGATGCTCGACCGTTCTCCTTGGGCACGCGGTTTGCGACGATTCGCCCATGAGCAAGCTCCTCCTGCTGCTGGCAGCCGTATGCAGCGGCCTTTCAGGCCCGCAAGGCAGCGATCCGGCCAAGATCGATCGCTTGGTGGTCTCCAGCAATGGACACTTTCAAGCGCTGATTCGCCGCGCCAAAGGCCAAGAGGAAATCGACGTAGCGCTCGCGCGCTGGGTGGTGGATGTTTCCGAGCGCAGCACCGCGGGCGAGCCCAAGCTGCTTTGGACGGCGCGCTATCCCTACCGGGGAGACGCCATGGAGTACCGTTTGGCCGATGATGGCAGCGCGATAGCTGCCGTGGCTCGCAAGTTTCACGCTTCGCAGCCGATCGTGGTCGTGCACCGCTTGGGCGAGGAATTGGTCAAGCTTGCGGGCTCCGAGCTGATCGATCAAACGCGCGATTTGCCCGTGCAGGACGGCGCGCGCTTGTGGTTGCAGCCTGAGAACGAAGCGATCGCCGTGCGCTGGGTCGATGACCTGTTTGGTCCAGAGCAGCGGCTCGTGTTGGAGACGCTCGAAGGCAGCTTGCACTTGCGCTTGTCCACGGGCGAAGTCGTGGCCGCCCAGGCCAACTTGGCGCCCATCGTGGTCTTCCCCGAGTTGCTCGAGGAAACCAAGCCTCCCAGCCGTATTCCGTACGTCACCGGCATCGAGTTGCCGCGCGCGGTGGATGCGGGCGGAGACTTGAAATTCGCGGTGCGCGGCAGCAACCCGTCGATCGGCTGGAGTCTGGCTGGGTACCTGGCGGCCTATGACCCAACGGCGAAGGTGCTCTTGCTCGAAACCCGGTCGCGCTATTTTCCCCAGGGCGGATTGGCGGCGCAGGTGCTGCAACCGTTCCAATACCAAGGCTCGGTGCGCGGACTTCCGGTTGGAAACGTACGCGTGCGCGTGGCGACCAGCGGAGCGCCGCTGGATGAGTTTTCGCTGGACGTGCTCCCGTCCGGAATGGTGCTGCGTTTGGTGCGCACCGGCGGCTTCGCAGGTTTCGACGACAACCTGGAGATCTACAACCACGGTCTCAAGCGCGTCGTCAGCAGGCGTGCGAAGGAGCCGCGCTTCGAATACGTGCCGGCCGCGACGGTCGCGTCCTACGTGGACTTGCTGTCGCGCATGGAGCCGGGGCAGGCACCGCTACCACGTGACGTGAGCGACGCGCTGCACTTCGAACTGTCCTGGTGGCACGAGGGAGCATGGGTGTCGCGCTCCTGGAGCGATCCCGGCGGCCCGCCTCCCGGCCCGTTGCCGGCGCTGCTGCAAGAAGGGTTCTAACCCCCGCCGGGCAAGAGCAGCACCAGTTCGCGTGTGGGGCCGCTGACACCCAGGCGCAGCAGGGTTGGAGGGCTGTCCTTGCGTTGCATTCTCACGCGCCAGTTGCCTACGGGCAAGCGTGCTTCAAAAGCTCCCGCTGCGTCCGTCCGCGTCGAATACCACACGTCCAACTCAGGTTCGCGGATGAACTCGAGCGCGACGTCCGCCAGGCCTTCGTCCTGTGCATCGATTGCGACCCCGGCGACCTCGACCGCCTTGGGCGCGCGTTCGATCACCAAGTCGACCAGGGCCGGTAGCTCGTTTTCGGCCACCAAGGTCAGCTCGAGCCAACCGTCGCGATCCGGATCTAGTCGTACCAGTGTCGAACCCTGTTGACGCAGGCCCGCGGCCGGGCCCAACTGCAACGTCGCGCCTCCATACATGGACCGCGAGCCGCGCCCGCCCATCATCTCCATGCCCCTGGACGTCATCCCAGCGCTTCCCATCATGTCCGACCCGGCGCTTGCCAGCTGGAACTCGCGTTCGCGCTGGCTGCTGCGGTCCTTTCTAGCCTCCTCGCGCGTGGGCTCGACGCGCACGACCAGATCCTCGCCGGCGCGCACCGGCAGGCGCAGGCGTGGACCGGCGCGGTTGGCATCGACCCAGGTGTGCACGCGTTCGCGTGTACCGATGTCGGCACCTGGATCGACTCCTGGTTCGCCATCTTGCAAGGACTCCGGCGTGACGTAGCTCGAATGGCGCACCAGGTGAAAGCGGAAGTACGCCTCGGTGGGTACGAGCTCGAGCGCATAGCGGCCGTCGCTTGGGGCTTCGAACGCCAGCAGTGCATGAAGCTCCACGCCGCCGGAGGCGTCGGTGGTGGCCAGCACTCGGCCCTGGGCGTCGACCACGCGCAGGTTCACGGCGCATTTCCAGCCGCGTGCAAAGCCCATGGCCGAGAGCTCAAACAGCGAGAGCTCACCTTGCTTGGCATCGAAGGCGTAGCTCGCGCGTTGGCCGTCGGCCGTGAAGCGCTCGGACAAGACGCCGTCGCGCGCGAGCTCGGCTGCGGGCGGCGACACGTGCGGCTCGGCGCGCTCCATGTTCGGCATGGTCGGCAGTGGGACTCCGGCGGGGCGCGCGTCGAGACCGCGCCCGTCCTGGTTCCAATGACCGAGGACAACCAATAGAAGCGAGGGGATCAATCGGTTCATGCGCGCCGCACCATGTCGAGGGAAGGCCAATCGCCGCCCAACAACGCGCGGGCGTCGAGGCCTAGCCAGCCTTCGAGCGCTTCGCGCAGCAGGCTGCGGAAGTCAGACGTGTACACCAGATTCCCGACCTCATCCAGCGCTCCCAGGTCGGGAGCCTGGCCGTAGATGCCACCGCGCACGCCCCCGCCCACGAGCAGCGCGATCGAGGCTGCGCCGTGGTCGGTGCCGGCTTCAGTGCTGACGCCACTTTCGGCCGCGCGGCGGCCGAACTCGCTGAACACCAGCACCAGCGTGCGTTCCAGGTTTCCGCTCGCCGACAGATCGCGCAGGAACGCGTCGAGCGCAGCATCCAACTCCGAAAGCAAGCGCGCGTGGGTGCGAACCTGATTGGCATGCGTGTCATAGCCTGTCTGCTGCACGTGGAAAAGCCGTGTAGGCAGTCCGGCGGTCAGCACGTCGGCGCAGCCGGACAAATCGCGCGCCAAGGTCGTGCTCGGGTAGTCCACGCCGCGCTCGGAGCGCGACACGGACTGCAAGCGCTGCAAGCACTGCAGGGCCTCGCGCTGCCTCGCGGCCGTGTACTCGCACTCCGACTGCTGGCGAGTCCCACGGGTCAGGGCCAAGAAGGCATCTTTTCGGGCGCTGATCTCACGATCCTCGAGCGCGCTGGGCAGGTCGAGGCGGAACGCTGCCAGGTTGTTGATGGCCAGCGCGCACCCGCCCTGTCCGCGGGCAATCGGCGAAGCGTTGTCGCAACCCAGGGCCATCAATGCCAGAGCATCCTCGTCGGCGCTCGCACCCCACAGCCAGCCTTCGGCAGCCAGCAGTTCGTCGGTGCGCGCGCAGGACCAAATGTCGCGGCTGACGAAGTGCGACAAGTTGGGCCGGGGATAGCCCACGCCGCGCTGCACGGCCACGCAGCCGCGCTCGTACCACTCTCGCAAGCGGGCCAGCGAAGGATGCAGTCCTTGGTTGTCGTCGAGCGTGAGGCACTGCTCGCGCGGAATGCCGATCATCGGACGCAAGCGTCGGTAGTTGTCGTCCGAGAAGGGCACCAGCGTGTTCAGCCCATCGTTTCCGCCCGCAAGCTCCAGGACCACCAGCGCGCGCTCGCCCGAAAGCTTGCCCTGAGCCGCGGCCGCAAGCCAGCCAGGTAGGCGCGCGGCGCCGGCCAAGGTCGATAGACCGCCACCCAAGAACATGCGTCGATCAAAGTGCTTCATGCGACCGAGAACTCCGCTGCGGCAATGGTGAGGTGCACCAAGCCGCGAAGCTTGGCGCGGCGAGCGTCGCGCGCGTTGGTACCCGTGTCGCGCGCATCGCAGCCGTCCAGATAGGCAACCAACGCGGCCGTGCTCTGCGCGTCGGGTACCCGCTGCCAGAAGCGTTGGGCGACACTGTGGGCCAGCGCCGCGTTGTCCGCGCTGTCCGCCGGCGCGAGCGACTCGAAGTCGAGTGCCGCGGCGCCGAGCACCCGTCGGCGCGTGTGGGTTAGTTGCGAGAGGGCTTGCCCCATGCGGTAGCGCTCGATCAGCCCGCCGGCCGTGACTCGCGCGCGCCCGCTCGGCCAGCCGGCCACTGAAGGCGGATTGAACAGGACTTGGCCTAGGCCGGGCGCATGGTCGAGCAAGCTTGACGCGTGGACATTCTGCACGCCCAGCAAGCGAGCCGCGGCGACTGCCATCTCGATACCCGAACGTTGCTGAGCGAAGCGCTGTTCGCCGGCGTAGAACCAGGCCGACATGAAAAGGTGACGCAAGCCCTCGCGCGCCGAAAGCTCATGGGTTGACAGTTGGGCCGCCAACGCGCGCTCGACCAGCTCGGGCCAGGTGTCGGCCGCGAAGAAGGCGAGCAGCTTGCGAGCCAAAAAGCGCGGGGCTTGCGGCCGAGCCAGGATGCGATCGAGAGCTTCCTCGCCCTCCTGGGCGCCGGCCGCGCCTTCGCGTCCGCGCACGGTCTCGCCGAACAACGTCTTGTCGCTCGGGTCGTGGTCCTGCTGCGAAAACTCCATGCGCTGGCCGCCCTCCGGCGCTGCGCCCCAGCCGGTGAATACGCGGCTGAGTTCGTCGACGTCGCGCTGCGAATAGTTGTCCACGCCTAGCGTGAACAGTTCCAATACCTCGCGCGCGAAGTTCTCATTGGGCGCGCCGCGCCGGTTGAGACGCCCGTCGAGGAACACCTGCATGGCCGCGTCGTGCGCTATCGCGCCTAGGAGCGGCCGGAACGGTCCGGCCCCGTAGGCGTAGAGCGCTTCGAGCTGGGCGACGCACAGCTCAGGGTAGGGCACCTTGCCCTGAGCCGTTGCGAAGTGTCCGTGCCAGAACAGCGTCAGTTTTTCGCGCAGTGGATAGCGCGTGCGCACCATGCGGTACAGCCAACGCGCGCGCAGTACGGCGAAGCCGTCGCGCCCGACCATCTGACGCTGCTCGGGGGACAAGGCGAGCTCGCTGCCCAGCGCGGCGAGCTCTTCCTCCAACGCCTCGTCACGCGCCGGGAAGTCGACGACTTGTGCCACGGCTTGCTCGAAGGGCATGACCGCGAGCGCTTGGACCTCTTCCGGCCGGCCGCCGAAGCCCGCGCGGCGCAGCAGGTGCGCGGCGCAGTCGGCGTTCCAGTCTGCGGCCGGCAGGGCTGCGAGAGCGCTCTGGTTCATGCTCATGGTTCGTTCCTGATAGCGTCCCTGGTTAAGCAACTTAGGTGAAGTATTTTCGTCGGCCAGCGGCCCAAGGTGTAAGAAGCGAGTCTTCCAAATGGCTTGCTAGGGCTTTCCCCCAGAGCCACCATCCAGGCTTGCAACGTTGGGCCAGGTTGTGGTCCTACGCTGGTAAGTCCTCTGCCTTTTAGATTGGGGCCCGCCCAGCGTCACGCCCATTCCAAGAATTTCAGTGCCTGGATTGCGTTGCCGACTAGGGCTGGTCAAGTTGGGGCAGGCACGCAAGCCAGCTAGTTTCCGGCAAGACTGCCCAAGTAGTACCGGTGCAGGCGGCCGAAGCGGAACAGCGGCAAGCTCCCGAACTCGCTCTTGGACTCGCCATTTTGGCATTGCCATCTGGGACCGATGGAGTGCGTTGTGGGAGGAGTCCAAGATGGACGAAAACTCGATTCCATCCGCTTTCAAAATGCGCCTGCAGCGGATCGAACAGAGCTCGACTGCGGGCGTCGCCGTCGGCCGCACATACCTCCTGCGTAGCCTGTCCACGGGAGAGCACGACATTCTCGGGGCGTTCGAGGTGCTCGCGCAAGACGACAAGAGCGCGACGATTGCTTGGCGCGTCCTGAAACGTTGGGAGATCCCGCGCACGCGCAGCAGCGACTGGCCGGATCCCTTGGCGCACGTTCCACCTCCGCCCGAAAACCTGAGCGCACTCTCCACGGACGAGCTCATCGGCCGCCGAACGGATCTCGCGGCTCGAGCCGAGAAGAAGATCCTCGACCCGTCGGAAGGTCTCGACCCGGATCTCCGAAAAAAATATGCGGCGCAGCCGAACGGCGGTTTGGCGCGCATCGCCGAGCGCGGGCGCTGGGACGCGCTTCTCTCCATGGATGGCGGTGGTGCCTTCTGGTCGTTCACCCAGCGGTCGAACGACTGTCAAAAAGAAGCGCAGATTACGCTGCAGCAGGGCCGCTTCACTTCGGGGTTCGCCGGCCGCGACCGTGGCTACGTGCTCGACTTGGGGGCGATGCCGCTGGGAGATGTCGGCCTGCGGTCGGACTTCCCTTTGCTCGACCAGCGCGGGCGTGAAGCCACCGCGTTCCTATTCGACCTCTCGCCCGTGCCCATGGCGGCGAACCGTACGGACCTCGAGATCAGCCAGGCCGACAACGAGCGCGCGGGAGAGCTCGGCCTCAGACACGGCGCGCAGGCGACGATCGGGCACACGTACCTCGTGCGCTCGGTTCAAACTGACAAGCAGGACGTTCTGGCTGCATTTCAAGTCCTCGCCCGCGATGAGGGTGGATTGACCCTCGCCTGGAAGATCCTGCGTCAACAGCCCGCATCGAGGTGATCATCAACCGGCGCTGGTGATCGACCCGAGACACGCGGACGTCTTTCGGCGGTATAGAGGCCTTAGCGCCCGCGACCCCCCTCAAAAAAAATGCTCGGTCTCTAACGCCAGGGAAGGTCGCGCGCTACCGGGCGAGCTCGGGCGGCGCGCGAATTCAGCTGCGGGGCACGAATACCCTGCGCCTGCTGCAACGTCCACGCCAGGCGTGGCGTCTAATACTGGTGGCGATGCCCAATCCCAGGACCTATTGCACCGACGAGTTGCTGCGCCACGCCGGCTGGCTCCGGCGCGTGGCCGTTCGCTTGGTCGGTGAGGTCGATGCCGCGGACCAGGTGCAGGCCACCTGGCTCGCTGCGTTGCGCCATCGCCCGCACAATCCCGGTCCCTGGTTGCGCCGCGTGCTGCACAACCACGCGGTGAGCGATGTTCGCCGCCGGTCGCGGGCACGCACGCGCGAGATCGCGCATGCGAGATCCGAAGCTTTGCCGTCGACCTCGGACCTCGCCGCGCACGCCGAGATGACGGGTCTGCTCCTCGAGGCCGTCCTGCGGCTGAAGCCCGCGCAACGCGACGTGATCTTGCTGCGCTACTTCGACGAGCTGCCGCACGCCGCGATCGCGCACAGGCTGGGCATGCCGCCGGCAACGGTGCGCAGCCACCTGGCGCGCGGCCTCGAACAACTGCGCCACGACCTCGACGCCGCGGCCGGCGGCGATCGAGACCGCTGGATGCGCGCGCTCGCGCCGTTCGCGTCCACCACGCTCTCCACGACGAACGCGAGCGCCTCCGCTTCACTCTTGCTCACGGCACTTTCCATGACCTCGACCCAGAAGATCGCCGCCGGTACGCTCCTCGCCATCGCCTTCCTCGCCCTCGCGTCGAAGCAGCTTGGCATCCTCCCGTCCGAGCCGCCGGCGGTCGCAGAGGAGCCGCGGGCCGCCCTGGAGGGCATCGACCGCAGCGAAACGCCGCTGGATCACGGCAGCGTGAGCCCCACGCGCACGCCAGTGGACGGACATGCGATCACCGACCCGCCGCGCGTCCCTACGCAGCGCATCCGGGTGGTCCATGCCGCGACCGGAGCGAGCGTGCCGCACGCGACCGTCCTGTACTGCAAGAGCGGTTTCGTTTGGGATGAGCTCGACGCGCGAAGCAAGGAGGAGCACTCGCTCATGGCCGAGGTCTTCCTGCAGAAGCATGGCGAGACAAAGACCGCGGACGAAAACGGCATCGTCCAAGTCCCGCTCGCGGTCGCGAGCCTGGTCATCGTTGGGCGCAAAGGGGACCTCTACGGCACGGCCATCGAACGCAAGGACGACGCCGTCTGGCAGCTCGCGCTGTCGCCACATGGCTCACTCGTCGTCGAATTGTTCGATGACCTCGGCGCGCCCGTCGAGGGAGTCCGGATCCTCTGTACAGACATGTCCTTCGCGAACGTGTTCCGGGTGGACTTGCCCCTGGGCACTACGGACGAACACGGCCGCGTGACCCACCTGTTCCAGGTGCCGCAGGCTCGAGACGAGGCGCTCGAGTCGCCTGCGCTCGAAGTCCTGCGCAAAAGGCTGACGGTGTTCGCCAGCCTGCCCGGCGGCAAACACGGCGAGTTTGCCTTCGATCCCGCAGACCCGCCGCGCCAGCCCGTGCGCATCATCCTTCCGGCGACCGGGACCGTGAGCGTTCTGGTCCTCGATCCCGCGGGGAACTACCTGGATCCTGCCACCCTCGGCGACCCGAACGTCGAGATCACTGTGGCCGACCCGGCGGTGCACGAGGTGCCGGGTCCGATGCGCGGCCGACAGATCGCCACGATCGCCGCCGACGGCTACGCGCGCTTTTCGAACGTGGTCTGCGGCAAGACACTGTCGGTCAGCGCCCCGACGCTGCTGGGCAAGATCGAGTTCGCTGGTCCGAGTGCAGACCGCCGCGATGTTTTGGTGGAGCACCGCATGCACGCCGACCATCCTGTCCTCACGGGCCGGCTCGTGAGCGCCGACCGCAAACCCGTGCCGAACACCCAATTCGGGATCATGTGTCGAGGCGACGGATTCCTGACCACGGTTGGGGTTAGGACCGACGACAAGGGCTGGTTCACGGCCTACCTCCCCGAGAGCGCCATGGGCAAACAAGCAGCCGAGGTCTCAGCGTTCCTGGATTGGCAGGAACTGTCGCCGGATCGGACCGCGCGCGTGCTCCTGTCGGTGCCGCTGACCGGAATCGTGCAGCTCGGAAACGTCGTCGTGCCTTAGTCAGCGCCTGAAGAACGTCCGCTCGATGGCGTCGCAGGCGGTGTCGACACCGCGCTCCGTGCGCACCTTGGCGGCCACGCGTTCAGCCGCCGTGGCGTAGGACGGATCGTCGAGCAAGATGCGCAAGTCGCGCGCCGCGCGGCCCGCACGGTAGCGCCGCGACGACAGCACGCGCGCCATGCCCAGGCGGGCCGCGCGATACGCGTTGTCCGCCTGATCGTGAGCGAAGGGAACGCCAAGCATCGGTCGCCCGCTTCGCAGGCTTTGGCCGAGTGTGCCGGCCCCACACTGCTGGACCGTCGTAACGGCGCGCGGCATCAACAGAGAGTGCGGAGCACGATCCACCGCGAGGATGGTCGACGGAAGGGAAGGCTGCAGCGCCGCCGAATTGCCGGGACCGACGAGCAGCACGGCTCGCGCGCCGAGTGCCTGCGTCGCCTCGATGCTCTCCCCCCAAAACCTTCCCGGGTCCAGCACGGCGGACGAGCCAAGGGTGAAGACGATCGGTGGAGGGCCCTTTGTGAGGAACGCCTCGAGGGATGCCTCGAGTGTGGTGCCATGCGCCCGATCGTGGAACATGTGCCCGGTCACCACCACATTCGGGGGCCAGTCGGGTTGCGCGGCTCCCAACACTCGGGAGTACATGGCCAGCACGAGGTGGGGCGAGTGTTGGCCATCGAAGATCGGGACGAGGCCGGGTGGAAGTCCCAGTTCCTTGCGGAACGCCTCGACGGGACGCGCCCACTTTCTGGCGCTGGCCTTGCCGCCGGCGACTAGGAGCCTGTTGAACCAGCTTCCAAGGATCTCGAGCTTCTTGAGCCAGGGGGCCGGTGGCAGGACCGGCATGTCGGTCGGCGAGAAGAAGGACATCGGTGCGAGGACCGTGCTTGCCCACGGAACGCGGTGCTTCTGTGCGTAGATCGGAACCGCGAGTGAGAGCGGATGGCTGATCAGGAGGTCGGCGCCCCGCGCGGCGGCGCTCACATCCTCGAACTGCTCCCGCACCGCAGGAAAGATCAGGTCTTCGAGCAGGTTCTTGGGACCGTGACTCACGTCCATGATCTTCCGGACGGTGGCGGTGTCCCCTGGGTCCGCGTACGGGCGCAGGGGAAAGAAGTCGAACCCATCGCCGGTCACGAGGGCGCGGAAGTACTCCAGAGTCGCCACGGCGACGGAGTGGCCCCGTGCCCGTAGACCAAGTGCCAGGCCGATTGAGGGATCCACGTCGCCGTGGGAACCCCAGCAGCAAAGGACAATGCGTGCCATGGCGGGAAAGGTATGGGGAGCGCCGGCTTGGCCCAAACGCCGGGCCCTCATGGCGCAACGGGGCCTCGGCCTAGCGTACTAAGGATGTTCCTCGCTCTGAACGTACGCGCCGGACCCGACGCATCATGACCGGTCCCTTCGTGTAGGGACCTGAGGAAAGTTCCGACCTGCGATTGACTGGTCCTGGATTGCGATGAACAAGATTTCGCACACCTTGGAGCTACGAAGGCGCGCTCCATGCGCAAAGCACGGGTCTCGCGGCGCAAGCGTGTGAGCTCTGCGCGCTCCCCCGTGGTCGGCGGCACTGCAGCGTTGCTACCGCATCGATCGCGGGCTGCTTGACCCACTTGCGCAGCACGTTGGGGGGGGGAAAGGCAGTCCAAGCAGACGACCCTGGGGTCACACCCTAGGGCGGCTGAGCGTTTCTATTGCAGCCCGCGCTCGCGAGCGTCGGAAACCTCCAGAGCGCCAGATAGTCCTTCTGCCCCTCCGACGCCCGAGCGCCTGGGATGGGGCCTAAGTTGGCCGTGTGACCCGAGCATCTGCATCCGCTAGCTAGAAGCCTGCGCCATGATCGAGCACGCCCCGACTACGGATACCCGCCCCGTGGCGCTCGTTTCGATGCCCTGGCAAGCGCTCAACGCGCCGAGTCTCCAAGTAGGGCTGCTCAAGGTGCTGCTCGAACGCAAGGGCATTCCCGCGCGCGCCCACTCGCTGCACCTGGGATTCATGGACTTCCTCGCGACGGTTTGTGCCGGCGAGAATCAGCCCTTCACCGCCGAAGACTATCGATTCATCTCCGACCGCTGGGCCGAATTGGCGGTCGGTGATTGGATTTTCGCGACCGAAGCCGTGCGCGCCGCATCGCCGCAGAAGGACAAGCGCTACGCCGAGCTGCTCCAGCACCGTGGAATGCACAGGAAACTGCTCGAACGCTTGCAACGGTTGCGTCGTCGAGTGCCCGCGTTCCTCGCGTCCGCTGCGGACGAGGTGCTCGCGGGGTCGCCTTCCGTCGTCGGATTCACACTCACGTTCACGCAGACGTTCGCCTCGATTGCGCTGGCTCACGAGTTGAAGCGGCGGGACCCCAGACTCAAGGTCGTGATCGGAGGAGCAGCTTGTGCGGCGCCGATGGGCCGCGGCCTGCTTGAGGCCTTCCCATGGATCGATGCTGCCGTCAGCGGCGAGTCAGAGGCGGTTGCGCCGGCTCTCTTCCAGGCGCTTCGTGAGGGAGCAGATGTGCCCTATCTTCCCGGGGTCGCGCGCCGCGTCGGTGATCGGGCCGCGCCGGCGCCCCCAGAGGGCAAGCGCTCCGCCATGGACGACGTCCCGCGACCCGACTTTGACGAGTACTTCGAACGCCTCGGGCGCTCCCCGATTCGCTCCGTGGTGGCGCCGCACATTCCTTTCGAGAGTGCGCGTGGCTGTTGGTGGGGCGAGAAATCGCATTGCACGTTCTGTGGCCTGAACGCCATGGACATGGCCTTCCGCAGCAAGAGCCCGGAGCGAACCATCGACGAGTTGATGGAGCTCTCGACGCGCTACCGTGTTCTCGACTTCACGGCGGTCGACAACATCATCGACCGCGGGTATTTGAAGTCGGTGATCCCGGCCCTCGCGTCGCGCGGGCTCGACCTCCGCATTTTCTACGAGTCCAAGGCCAACCTCAGCCGCGAAGAGATCCGCCTCCTGCGACAGGCGGGCGTGCGCAAGCTTCAGCCGGGTATCGAGAGTCTCTCGACCCACACGCTCAAGCTGATGAAGAAGGGCGTCACGGGGCTCCAGAACGTGCGCATGCTCAAGTGGTGCGCGATCGAGGGGATCGAGGTCGCTTGGAACCTCTTGTTCGGGTTTCCTGGCGAGCTCGCCGAGGAGTACGACGCGATGGCCGAACTCGTGCCGTCGCTCGTACACCTCCAGCCGCCGGCGCTCGGCCAGATCGTGATCGATCGTTTCAGTCCCTATCACGACTCGCCCGGGGACTACGGCATCGAACTCACGCAGCCGGCGGTCCACTACCCGCTCTTGTACGACGTCCACGAGCCTGTACTCCTGGAGCTCGCGTACACCTTTCAGCACCGCTACGTTGACGGGCGCGATCCGCGCGACTACGTCGCTGGACTATCGAAACGCCTGCGTCAGTGGCAGAAGGACTACGACCGCAATCGAGGCGCACTCCGCTTTCGGCGTGGCCCGGGTTACTTGCACATTGCCGACACGCGCACGACGACCGAGAACGCCGGTTACGAACTCCTCGGCCTCGAAGCAGCCGTCTACGACGCGATCGATGATGGCGCCAGCGTGGAACGCGTCCGCGCGCGGGTCGCCGCGACTCTCGGAGAGACACCCTCGGACAAGGATCTGCGGCGAGTCCTGGGCGAGTTCGTGGAGGCTCGCATCGCCATGGAGGAGCGCGGGCGCTTCCTGTCGCTAGCGCTCCCCGTCGACGGCGCATCCGCGCCGATCCTCCGCCAGTCAGACGCCACGCGCCAGGCGTCGTCCTAATCGGTGAGTGTCCCGAGTCTCGTCGACTCGGAATCGGCACCTGCCGGGGGCGATAGGAGATCCAAGCAGACGACCCTGGGGTCACACTCTAAGGCGGCTGAGGGGTTCTCCGCAGCCGGCGCCCGCTCAAGCGGAGCCTACGTCCGGATCGGCCCCTTTTTGGCACAGATCTTTGGATTCTTGGCGGCTTGTTGAGACTCAGGACGTTTTTTGGTCAGCGGCAATCAGCGCGCCTTCTCACGCCACGGTCTCATGACAATGCACACCACTCGTAGTTCCACGTGCCCCACTCTCGGCCTACTCCTCTCACTGATCGCATCGAGCTGCTCTGCATTGAGGGTCCACGAGCTGGTTCCTGGATCGAATTCGACCACGAAGTCGACGATCGAGCGCCTCGAAGGCCTGCCCTTCTTCCGGAAGGTCGGAGCGTTGCAGCAGACGACTACTCGCAGCAGGACCTATCGCTCCGTGACGTTGACCATGCACGAGGATGCTCACGAGGTTGGCCCGAACGGCGCGACAGCCACCACTTCGCGCATCGTCGACTCGTTGCAGGTCCCCGTTAAGGAGTCGAGCTGGGACGAGGTCGTGGTCAAGGCCGTGATCGACACGATGCCGCTCGATCCGAGCAAGGCACCCAGCCTAGCCTGCGTGGTCGCGCTCCTGGTGCCACAGGCCAAGCTCGAACCGATCTCGCCGGCAAAGATGATGGAACTCTTCGACGTGGAACGACTGGCCAGCGGAGGATTGGCGCCGGGTGAGCACGCGCACGACCAGGTCCTCGACAACACGGTCGCGGAAGTGGCCGTGGTCGACTACGGCACGACGTACTTCGTCAACGCCGTCACGCCGCTCTTTGGAACTGCCAGCCTCGGCGTCAAGCTCGCCGGTGACGGCACCCTGAACGAGGTTTCCGCGGAGGTGGATGCGACCAAGCTCGCTGATCAGCTCCCGATCAAGGAGTTCCTCTCGTCGAAGCTGTTGCCGGCGGCGGCCGCAGCTGCACTCGACACGAATGCGACCCGGCGTGTCCAGTACCGCCTCGTGGTCTCGGCTGTTCCCCAGGGCTATCGATATGTTCTCACCCACACGGAGTGCATCTCGACTGACAAGGACAAGGATTCTTCGGACCGCAAGCGAGCTCCCCTGACCTACGCGAATGCGCAGACGATCACGCGCAAGTCGCTGTCCGATGCCGGCTCGACTGGACCGGCAGCGCAGCCCATCTTGGCCGTTTCCGGTACTGTGAGCCAACTGCCACAGGACAAGAAGCCGTAGTCGTTGGTGGGGGAGCACGGTCAGTGGCATCGTCGCATGGCCCCTGCAGTTCGCGAACGCTCAAGGATCCACCAACGATCTGCAGGTGTACTGCCTCGAGGCGCTCGAGCTGAAGTCCTGTTGACCTTGCGATCCAGCCGAGGACGATGACGCGCCGCGTGGACACCAACTGGCACATCGAGCGCGCCGACCGGAATTTCGCTCGGCGTGCGATTCGGCATCGACGCGCCCGGCCCTGCGCTGGTCGGGCGCGTGCGTTGCGCCTACTGGAAGACAACCTGGCGCGCGTCGCTGAGGTTGAAGGTCGAGTTGCCGGGCCCCTGCGGGTCGCGGTACCAGGACTGGAAGTTGTGCGTGGAACCCGGAACGATCACGCCGGAGAACGGCGGCGCCTGCAGATTGAGCGCAAGCTGGATCGTGCCCTGGGGCGTGGCGGCCTTGATCGGCAGCACGCGAATGACCGTGCCGCCCAGGCACAGGAAGCCGTCCCCGAAAGGTACCTGCGCCTGCTGCGGCGCGAAGATGAAGAGACCCGCCAGATTGGGCGGGATTCCTTGCGCGGCCAGCAAGACGTTGTTGTTCGCGACCACGGTGCTGCCGTAGGCGGTGATCGAAGCGCCCGGGCCGGCCGAGTTCGGCGCGCCCACGCAGTAGGACGTGCCGATCTCGGGCAAGTTCTCCACCAAACGCGCGGTGTCGCCGCCGGTCACGAACACGCTGCCGACCTGGTTGCCCAAGGCGAGGCCCGAAGAGTTGGAGCCCGTGGTCGTCACGGTCCAGGCCGACGTGCCGTCTGCGCGCACCTTGCAGACGGCCATTTCGAACAGCGTGCTCGCCGCCAGGTAGGCGTTGTTCGAAGCGTCGAGCAGCATGTGCGCGTGAAGCAAGAGGGCCAGGGGGCCGTCGGCGTCGAGGTTCGACCACAGGAGCGACCCGGCGGGATCGACCTTGAAGAAGGCTGCTCCAGCGGTGTTTGAGTTGGGGAAGCCGGAGACCACGGCCGCCTGGTCGCTGCCGACTTCGATGCGGAAGCCCGACGAGGGATAAGCCTTCTCCCACAGGAGCGCGCCTTGGGGGTCGAGCTTCTTGATCACGGTGCCGCCGTTGCTGACGAACTCGCCGTGCACGAGGTAGCTGTTGCCCAAAGCGTCGCCCGCCGCGTCGCCGACGGTGAGACTCTGTACGCCGGGCAAGCCCCACACCGAGTTACCCTGACGATCGACGCGCGCGTAGCCGTTGAGCGAACCGAAGAGCGCGCGCCCCGTGACGACCATGTCGCCGCCTGGCGCGAACTTGAAGTTCACGGGGAGGCCGATGCCGTAGGGATCGAGCCAAGTCCACTGCGGGGTGCCGTTGGAGGCGAACTTCTTGATCTTGGTGATCGCGGGGCCCTTGCCCAGCACGTAGGCGTTGTCGGCCTCGTCCAGCAGCAGCTTGCGCGTCGACGAGCCGTCAAAGCTGCTCTCGTACAGGATGCGGTACAAGGGCGTGCCGTCCGCCGCGAACTTGAGCAGAATGCTCGCCGCCTCGACGGGGTTGGAGAAGCCCGACATCAACGTGCCGCACACCAGCACGGCGCCCTGGCTGTCGACCGCCACCCACTGGGCGCGCTCCCACTTGGTGCTGTCGGTCTGGTCGATCTCCGCCACCCACAGGAGGTTGCCGTTTACGTCGCGCTTGGTGACGGTGATTTCGGTGCCCAGGTTCTGATCGTAGTCGGCCGTGAAGGCGTTGTCGGCAGCGTCGACCGCGACCATCACGCCGCGCGTGTCGACCACCCAGTCGACCTGGACCTGGCCCTGCGCGACGGCGGCGAATAGTGCCAGCGCGGCCAGTCCGCTTGCCGCGCGTCGTGCGACGAGGGCCCGGAGTGTTTGGGGATGCCTGCCTTGGATCAAGATGTCGTTCGTGTTCATGGGCATAGAATCTCTCTAGGGTTCGCGTTCGCGGGGATCCTGCCGATGCCCCGGGGCAAGCACCTATTCTCCGGCACGGAACGGACGGCGGAGATCCGGCGAAGGTCGTATTCGGGTGAGACTTTCGGCCACCTCGCCGGCCTCGTCTCGCGTCCTGTCAGGCCCGGAAGCGCTGTTCGGTGGATAGGAGTTCCAAGCAGACGAAACTGCGGTCACACCCCAGGGCGCCTGAGCGTTTCTCTGGCAGCCGGCGCCCGCGAGCTTCGCCGGGCCTGGTCTTGGTCGAGGCTGGCTGTGGGCGCAGTTCCTCGAGTGCTCGCGGCTTTTGAGAGCTCCGCGAATCCGCGGGAGCGCTATTGGATCTCCTATCCCCCCCCTAGGTAGCCCAGGCTCTTGAGTCGCGCGATTTCGCTCGGGTCGGTGGCCTTGGTCGCGCGTTGTTTGATCATCTCTTTGACATCGACGGCTTTGGGGTCGTCTTTGATCAAGCTTTCGCCGGCAGCGAGCGTTTCGGCGGCCGCGCCCAGGCGATTCTCGTTTACCATGGCGTTGGCCGTGCGCAGGTAGTCCTTGGCGGTGACTTTGCCGGGATGCGACTTGGCGAGGTCAATCAGCTCCTTTTTCGAGCGCTCCGCGTCGACGCGCACGAGGGCTTCGACCAGGCCTAGTTTCGCACGCAAGAATTCCGCATCGGTGGGCGTCAGTTTGGTCAGCGCCGCTTCGAAGCTGGCCACTGCCTCCTTGCTCTTGGCCGAATTAAGGGAGGAGTAGCCGGCGTCGACTTGTTCCTTGGGCGAGCCGCCGCCGCTGCAGCTGCACAGCGCTAAGGCCAAGAGCAGGGACGCGACGTGGGACCGGTGCGGATCGATGGTAGACATGATTGGCAAGCATACGCGGGAACTGCCGGGCAGTTGGCTGGGACGGCGCAGGTCCAAAGCAAGGAGCCTTCCATGAGAAGGCCCTCAGCAGTCAAGGGAAGGTTTTCGGTTTTTTGCCGGTCGGGACCGGCGCTCTGGAGCTCGGTGGACGGTCGGACCCTCGTCGAATCGCAGGCTTCCATTCGCACTCGTTGAGGCGCCCGCTTGGTGGGGCGCGGTGCATGAGGGGGTCCGTCCGTCAGGCGCTGCTATCTGGCTCACGAGCTCTGAGCTCAAGGCTCCGTCGCAGTCGCCCAGACGGATGGACATGCATGAAACTCCAAGCCGTTGGCCAATCCGGCGGCTTGCGCAGCAGATGGGTCGCGGAACCAGAGTTGACTGTTCACAACTTGACCGACGATCACCAGCGGCCCACCGATGGGCTCCGCCAGGTACTCAGCCAAGGTGTAGAGCAACGAACCCGTGCACGCGCCGCTGCCCCGCGAGTTCTTGACCAACAACCGGTAATGTGGCGCCAGAACGCACAGCGTGCCGCCAGAAAACGGCACGTTGTCTTGGCCTGTCGTGCCGAAGAACAATAGACCGTTCTGATTGGCTTCGAGGCCATTGCCCGCCATGCGAAAATCGGTCGGAACGGCAAGGCTTGGAGAGCAAGTGCAGCACACGATCGGACAGCAACTGCTGGAGGAAACCAGTGCCGTGCGGTAGTTGATGCCGGGACCCAGCTCATGGACATCCAGCCCATTTGGCGAGAAAGCTGTCGCCCGCGGGGCTGCTTACAAAGGCACCGCCCGCGTACATCGCCGGTCCAGAGCCGTCATCGTAAACCTGGAGTACTGAGACGATGTGGTTCATGCCACTTCCAAGGGGCGACCAGCTCGAGCCGTTCCATTTCGCGATCCGGTTCGCCGACGCGCCGCCTGCCGTCGTGAAGTAGCCCCCCGCATACAGGGCCGGGCCCAAGCCGTCGTCGAATGCAGTAAGCGCAAAGACGGGCTCGTTCATGCCGTTGCCGAGCGCCGACCACACCGAACCGTTCCATTTTGCAATGTGCCCCGCACTCACGCCGCCTGCGAACATGAAGTAACCGCCCGCGTACAGCGCTGGCCCCAAACCGTCGTCGAAAACTTTGAGGTCGGAAACACGCGAAAGCCCGAAACCGTTGCTAACTCCTCTTCCCAGGGCCGACCAATTCGATCCGTCCCATTTCGCAATTCGACTGGCACGCACGCCGCCCGCGGTCGTGAATTCGCCCCCCGCATACAACGCCGGACCGGCGCCGTCGTCGAAAACCGCTAGCGCGAGGACCGCACCGTTCGTCCCGCTTCCCAGCGCCGACCAATTCGAGCCGTCCCATTTCGCAATACGGTACGCGCGCACGCCGCCGGCGGCCGTGAATTGGCCCCCTGCGTACAACGCCGGGCCGGAGCCGCCGTCGAAGACCGTAAGCGCCGCAACGGTGCCGTACAGCCCGCTGCCGACCGCCGACCAGCTCGAGCCGTTCCATTTCGCAATGTCGAACGCTTGCACGCCGCCCGCGTTCGTGAAACTGCCTCCCGCGTACAGCGCTGGACCCGAACCATCGTCGAAAACCGAGAGGGCGTATACCTCATTCCAGTCTTCCATTCCCATTCCGCTTCCGAGCTCGGACCAGCTCGAGCCGTTCCACTTCGCGATCTTCTTCGCCGGAGCGCCGCCCACGATCGTGAAAGCGCCCCCCGCATACAGCGCTGGGCCCGAACCATCGTCGAAGACCGCGAGCGCACTGACGCGACCATTTAGCCCGATTCCCAACCCCGACCACCTGGATCCGTTCCATTTCGCGATGTTGCTTGCCGGATCGCGCCCCGCGAGCTCGAACTCGCCGCCCGCATACAACACTGGACCCGAGCCGTCGTCGATGACGGTGAGGGCCTCAACACCCAATGAAGGAAAACTGACACTAATTCCGCTTCCCAGCGACCACCAATTCGAGCCGTCCCATTTCGCAATGTTGTTCGCCCGCCCGCCGCCCGCGGTTTTGAATTTGCCCCCCACGTGAAGCGCCGGACCGGTGCCGTCGTCGAAAACCGCGAGTGCGAGGACCGGATTGTTCGTCCCGCTCCCCAGCGCCGACCA